>CAYWZR010000180.1:0-5036 GCA_964462885.1 uncultured Nitrospirota bacterium | reverse complement strand
GAGCTAAAGAAGGCATCGCCATCCAAGGGTCTGATAAGACATGACTTCGACCCGGAACGTTTTGCACACATATACGAAGATCACGGCGCATCCTGCATATCTGTTCTGACTGAAGAGGATTTTTTTCAGGGATCAATCGAGTATCTGGATATAGTCCGCGACTCTATAAAAAACATTCCGATTCTTAGAAAGGATTTTATTTTTGAACCATATCAGATTTATGAAGCCCGCGCCCACCAGGCAGATGCTGTTCTTCTGATCGCCTCGGCTCTTGAAAAAAATCAGATCGAAGACCTGCATGGACTTGCAGGCGAGCTTGGGCTTGACGCACTGCTGGAGGTGCATAACCTACAAGAACTGGATACTGTGCTTTCCACAGGAGCGGAGCTTGTGGGAATCAATAACAGAGACCTTGGCACCCTTGAGGTAAATCTAGAGACAACGCTGGCCATGCTGCCGGATATTCCTGAAGATCGTGTGGTTGTTACAGAAAGCGGAATAAGCAGACGTGCGGATGTCGAACGCTTTCTGCCAACGCGGGTGACAGCCATGCTGGTAGGCACAGCGATTATGAAATCCGACGACCTGGGTGCTAAAATAGATGAGCTTATTTATGGCGACTCCTAAAATAAAGGTGTGCGGAATAACCGTCTTGGAGGATGCTCTTACCGCCATTGAACTTGGGGTTGATGCGCTGGGGTTTGTGTTTCATCCTCAAAGTCCGCGTAATATCTCTGTCAAAGAGGCTGCACGGATAATTCACAAACTTCCTCCTTATGTGACAACGGTTGGGGTGTTTGTAAATAGACCACCTGATGTCGTAAATGATATAGCTGACAAATGTGGTCTCGACCTGGTGCAACTCCACGGAGATGAACCTCCGGAGAATTGCAGAGATATTCGGCGCAGAGTGGTTAAGGCTTTCAGAGTCCGGAATCGTGACAGCCTTAAGAACCTTGAAGATTATGCTGTTTCAGCCATCCTGCTTGATGCCTATGTGCCTGGAGAATACGGCGGCACTGGCAGGCCTTTTAACTGGGATATAGCCAAAGAAGCGGCAAAGACTAAAACTGTTATACTTTCCGGCGGACTTACGCCGCAGAATGTTGCCGCTGCTGTTGCAGCAGTTAAGCCTTATGCGGTTGATGTTAGCTCAGGGGTAGAGCTATCAGGAGACAAACGAAGAAAAGACCCGGCAAAAATTAAAATATTTATAAACCAGATTGTTACATACTAATGTCTAAAATCAAAAATTTATGAAAAAAATGCCTGACAAAAAAGGACACTTCGGCCCCTATGGCGGGAGGTACGTGCCAGAGACCCTTATGCCGGCTCTTCTTGAGCTGGAGGAGTCTTACGAGCACTTAAGAAAAGACCCTGGGTTCAAGGCTGAGATGAGTCGGCTTATGAGCCAATACGTGGGCCGGCCTACGCCTCTTTATTTTGCATCGCGCCTTTCTAAAATATTAGGCGGTGCAAAGATTTATTTTAAGCGCGAAGATCTATGCCATACCGGGGCGCACAAGATAAATAACGCACTGACCCAGGCAGTAATGGCAAAGCGTATGGGCAAGAAACGGCTGATTGCAGAAACAGGAGCCGGGCAGCATGGTGTAGCCACAGCCACCGGGGCCGCGATGATGGGGCTGGCATGTGATGTATACATGGGTACAGAGGATATTCGACGCCAGGAACTTAATGTTTTCCGCATGAAACTTCTTGGCGCAAAGGTGGTGCCTGTTGATATAGGTAGCCGCACGCTAAAAGACGCAATTAACGAGGCACTCCGCGACTGGACCACTAATGTGGGTGATACGCATTATGTTCTTGGAACAGCCTTTGGGCCTCATCCTTATCCTGTCATGGTACGTGATTTCCAGTCTGTAATAGGACGCGAAGCAAAACGCCAGATATTAAAACAGGAAGGCCGCCTGCCCGACTGCCTTATCGCATGTGTGGGCGGAGGTAGTAACTCGATCGGGCTTTTTTATCCGTTTTTAAAAGATAAATCCGTACGAATGATAGGCGTAGAAGCAGGAGGTACAGGCATAGAAAGCGGACAGCACGCTGCAAGGTTTGCCGGAGGCTCTCTTGGAGTGCTACAGGGAGCAAAGAGCTATCTTCTTCAAAACGAAGATGGGAATGTTCTTGACACACATTCTGTTTCAGCAGGCCTTGACTATGCATCTGTTGGGCCGGAGCATGCCTGGTTACGAGATAACAAAAGGGTAGAGTACACATATGCCGTGGATGATGAAGCTCTTGATGCGTTTCAAATATTAAGCAATACTGAAGGGATTATTCCTGCTCTCGAATCATCGCACGCAGTGGCAGAGGTGATAAAACGCGCCCCTGGGATGAAGAAAAAACAGAGTGTCATCGTCAATCTTTCCGGCCGCGGCGACAAGGACGTACAGCAAGTGGCGGAAATACTTAAGAAGTATGAAGTATGAAGTGTGAATGGTGAAATTATGAGCAGGATTGAAAGTAAATTCAAAGAACTTAAAAATAAGGGTGAGAAGGCCCTTATTGCTTATATCATGGCAGGAGATCCGTCACTTAGCGCTACAAGCCGACTGGTACTGGAATTAGAAGAGGCGGGAGCCGATATTGTGGAGCTGGGTGTGCCTTTCAGCGATCCAGTGGCTGACGGCCCAACCATACAGCGTGCTGCTGGTAGGGCTATAGCTAAGGGAGCAAACTTAAGAAAAATCATAACCCTCGTACAAAAACTCCGCAAAAAAACATCGATTCCGATCATCCTTATGACATATTACAATCCGGTGCTGCACTACGGTGAAAAACAGTTTGTAATTGACTCTGTTTCCGCGGGTGTTGATGGTATTATCGTTCCAGATCTTATCCCGGATGAGGGCGAGAACCTTATTAATCTCTGCCGTGGCAGTGGGCTTGATACAATATTTCTTCTTGCCCCCACCAGTACTCCAGAACGTGTTGATGTGGTTTCACGCTCCTGCACCGGCTTTCTCTATTACGTCTCTATAACAGGAATTACCGGCTCAAAACTAAAACTTGCACAAGGAATTAAAAAACGTATTAAAAATATCTCGAAAATTTCCGGTATGCCAGTGGCTGTAGGTTTCGGGGTCTCAAGCGCTAATGATGCAGCCGATATTGCCGCCATAGCAGACGGAGTCATCGTGGGCAGCGCTATTGTAAAGCGGATAGAAGAGGGTGAAGACATCAGGCCATTTGTGGCTTCGCTTAAAAAATCTCTGAAAAATACGCTGCGCAGTAAAGGGGAAAGACAATGAACCTTAGAGTGCTAGGCTGCTCTGGAGCTGAAATGCCGGGACATAAGCAGACAGGCTTTCTCATTAATGACAGCATATTACTTGATGCCGGAACAGCTGCGTCTGTTCTGGATGAAAACGCCCAGCAACAGTTGAAGCATATTTTTATTACGCACGCTCACTTAGACCATATCAGTTCAATTCCGGCAATTGTAGATAACCTTATACTCAGCCGATCTTTGAACAAAATAAGAATATATGGTCTCCCGGCTGTACTGGAAACCATCAAACACCATCTGCTTAATGATAAAGTCTGGCCGGATTTTACCCGGATATGTAACTACAACACAGACACTCCGGTAATGAATTATGTCGAGATGGAAGAAGGCATATGGATAGATATTGACAAGATGCGCATAAAAGCTATTCTGGTCAACCACTCGATTCCTGCCGCAGGATTTATAATAGAAAAAGACGACCGGGTACTGCTTTACACCGGTGATACCGGCTCTACAGATGCTATCTGGAACGCGGTCCCGCAGGTACACACAGCAATAGTCGAGGTTTCATTTCCAAACAGCATGAATGATATAGCAATCAAAACAGGACATCTTACTCCAACCCTGCTGAGGCTTGAGACAGCAAAAATGTCCAAGCTGCCCGAGCGCCTTTTAATCACCCATATTAAACCCCAGTATAAGGATCAAATCATTGGCGAACTTTTATCTATGAAACTGCCGGGTCTTACGATAATTAAAGAAAATGATATTTATGATATTTAAGAAAATTAAGAGATTTAAGAAGAAAGATATAAGGATGGCAAAAGTCGTAGCACCAATCGATATTACATTTTTCACCATTTATCATTCATCATTCACTATTCACTTATATTATGGCTTGGTTTAAACAAGAAAAAATACCGGAAAGAAAGGTCAAGATTCCCGAGGGAACCTGGATCAAATGCAACGCCTGCCGTGAGATCATCTACCGAAAAGAGGTAGAGCGCAATCTGATGGTCTGTCCTAAGTGCAACTACCATTTCCGCATCTCGGCACGCGAGCGAATCGCTCTGCTCTACGACAGCTTTGAAGAGACGGACTCTCAATTAGCTCCACAAGATCCTCTTGAATTCAAGGATACAATTGCCTACGCCACCAGAATTAAGCAGCAGCAAGCCAAGACCGGCCTTATGGATGCCATGATTTCTGGTCGCGGAGAGATAGCCGGTTTTTCGGTAATGGGGGCGATTCTGGATTTCGGCTTTATGGGAGGCAGCATGGGATCGGTTGTCGGCGAGAAGATAGTACGCACCGCAGAAACCGCTATGGAGAACAAACTGCCGCTTATTATCGTATCGTCTTCCGGCGGCGCCCGCATGCAGGAAGGGATTCTCTCTCTTATGCAGATGGCCAGAACATCGGCAGCCCTGGCCCGGTTCGGTGAAAAAAAGCTTCCATACATCTCTGTACTAACCGATCCCACCTTTGGCGGCGTTACAGCCAGCTTTGCCATGCTGGGGGACATAATAATAGCCGAACCTCGAAGCCTTATCGGATTCGCCGGTCCCCGCGTTATCGAGCAGACTATTAACCAACGCCTGCCAGAGAATTTTCAGCAGGCCGAATTTCTGCTGGAGCACGGCATGTTAGATATGGTGGTAGAGCGAAAAAAACTCAAAACCACGATAGCAGATCTTCTTTATCTTCTGAAATGACATACGACCAGACGGTCAGCTACCTCTACGGTCTTCAGGGAGTAGGGATCAAGCTGGGACTGGATAAT
>CAYWZR010000179.1:0-5057 GCA_964462885.1 uncultured Nitrospirota bacterium | reverse complement strand
CGATGCTCCACGAGCAAAGATTTTTCCGTCTCTTATGGCCGGCAGAAATGGAGGGCTGTGCCACTCATCAAGAGGATCCACCGGCTGGACATCATAGTGGCCGTAAAGCAGAACCGTCGGATTTTCAGGATCGTCCACCCTGGCGGCGTAGACAAGAGGGTGTCCGTCATCAACAGTGTGAAGTTCAACCGTATCGATACCAGCCATGCGGATACGCTCAGCCACCCACTCTGCCGCCTCCTTCATATTTTTTTTATGGGAAGGCAGGGTCGAGATAGAGGGAATGCTCAGGAAGTCCAAAAGTTCTTCAAGATACTTAGGGTATTCTTTCATGAGTTTTTTATTTTTTTTTATTCATCCGGGCTTCGACCGATGGATATCTGGACATGTCAGTGTGGGGCAGAAACAGAGCAGACATGTACTCATCCATAAAACTCGAAGAAACGGAAAGTTCGAGGTAGGTCATCTTTGATGCAACTTCCTGCGCTTCAACTCGTATATCCTTTGAAAGCAGGCAGAGGTACGAGCCTATAATCGAAGTATTTCCCAAAAATACAAACTTGCTTCTTTCAACATCAGGCAGCATGCCAAGCAGCACAGCCTTCTCAATATCAAGATAGTTGCCGAAACCACCGGCGATATAGATTGTATCGACCATATCCATTGTAAAACCGATATTGCTCAGTAAAACAGAATAACCTGCATGAATGGCAGCTTTCGCTCTGAGGATATTTTCGATATCCGGCTCTGTCAGAACTATTTCCACATCTCTCTGCTCATCCCGGTAAAGGACAATCTCCATACCTTCTTCGCCTTTTCTTACCTGCGGTGATACTGGCTGGAGCTTGCCCCTCTGGTCGATTATACCTTTAAGAAACATATCGCCTATTGCATCAATCATGCCCGAACCACATATACCTAAAGGCTTATCAACTCCTCCTACAACCTTGAGCTCAGGGATAAATGTTTCAGGAGAAAACTCAACTCCCTCAATCGCCCCCTCAGTGGCCCGCATACCGCACTTTATTCCACTTCCCTCAAAGCAGGGGCCGGCTGAACAAGCTGCTGTCATAAGCATTTCGTTGTTACCAAAGACAAGCTCGCCGTTTGTGCCTATATCCATAAATAAGCTGAAAGCCTCCCTTCTTGCCATACCGGATGCGACAACACCGGCCACGACATCGCCTCCCACATAGCTGGCCACGCAGGGAACAGTAAATATCGGCGCTCCATTGTTGACACGAATGCCAGCTTGTCCGGCGTGGATCTCAGGGTAGGCGTTGGCCGCAGGAATGTAGGGCTCTTCACGAATGTATTGAGGATTCAGCCCGTAGAAAAGCTGTGTCATAGTGGTATTTCCAGCTATAACCACAGAATCCACGTCGTCAGATGTCAGTCCGTGCCTTTCAAGAAGCGGATCGAGTAAAGCATTAATATCTGACCTGATTGTTTGTTGTAAATCTTTCATCCTTCCCTGTTCTGTTGCATGAACAATACGGTTTATTACATCGTCACCGAATTGCATCTGTGAGTTGTAGGTTGATCCCACATCTATCAGTTTGCCGGTAATCATATCCACCAGATAAAGCACCACGGTTGTGGTCCCTATATCCACAGCCACGCCGTAATAAGCTGTGGCCTCGCTACCAGGATGTACAGCCAAAAGCTCAGGTATTTCACCGGTACCGATCGTGACGGTTACCTTCCAGTTATCTTTTCTTAGGGCGTCAGGCATAAGCCGCAGTAGATCATAACGTACATGCAGCCGCTCAACAGACTCCAGATCTTCAGCATTAAGGCCACGCTTTATTCGCTCAAGATCGCTTATGTTGTCTTCAAGGGTTGGGTGTCTCAGTTCAAGAGGAATACGTCTTACCAGCGGGGAAAGAGTAGTAATACCGAATTTTTCTGTGAGTTTAATAAGGTCATCAGCACGACCTACGGCTATCTTATCACCGACTATAAGCCTGGATTCCTTTGGAATTTCTATGCTGACATCGCTTTTTGGATAGGCCTGACATGCCAGGGTATAACCCTGGGCTATGTCCTGTTCCGTAAGCGTTATTACAGAACGTATCTCTGCCTCGCCGTGGGTGATGCGAACTTTGCACTTTCCGCAGACACCTTTGCCACCGCAAGAGGCGACAAGGTACACCTTTTCTTTCCGCAAAGCAGCAAGAATACTTTCGCCCGGCAACGCGTCTATTTTCTTTTCGTTTGGCAGAGTTATATACATAATCAGTTAGCTTAATTAAACCTGTATCGGAAAATCAAAACAACGATGATATTAATTGGTTTTAGTTATGTCGGTTAATGTGAAATTTGACATATTCAGATTATTTCGTAAAAAATATAGGTTCCGGTTTTTCCGGCCATATCAATTCTAGGAAGGTTGATTAATTGAAGAAGGCGAGAAAAAAGCCCAAGAAAAAGAGAATAAAGCTTGCCGGCTTTAATAATCTCACAAAAACCCTGAGTTTTAACATCTATGACATCTGCTACGCTGCCACAGCCCATGCACGTAAAGAGTACCTGGAATATATTGACGAAGAATATAACTCGAAACGGCTGAAAAAAATAATGCACGATGTGGCTGACATCGTCGGGGCAACTATCCTCAATACCTCGACCCAGGACTATGACCCCATGGGCGCCAGCGTTACGATGCTGATAAGCGAAGATCCCAACAACTGTCCGCTGCCGGATACCCAACTTGCTCATCTGGATAAAAGCCATATCTGCTCGCATACATACCCTGAAAGCAACAAGAGAACCGGAATCTCCACATTTCGGGTTGATATAGATGTGAGCACCTGCGGAGAAGTCTCTCCGCTTAAAGCATTGAATCATCTTATTTCAAACTTCGAGTCGGATGTGGTTCTTATAGATTACAAAGTGCGGGGGTTTACACGCGATACAAAGGGCCGGAAGCTTTTTATCGATCACAAAATTCTTTCAATCCAGGAGTTTATTAATAAAAAACTGCTCAAACGATATCGTACGATTGATTTCAACATTTACCAGGAAAACCTGTTCCATACAAAGATGATTCTAAATGAATTCAACCTCGACGACTACCTCTTTGGCAGTGCAAGCGGAGACTTGAGTGAAGAAGGCAAGGAGGCCGTGAGTACTATGCTGGGCCATGAAATGACCGAGATATTTTATTCAAAGAATATATACCCTGCCAGAAGCATGCGATAAAACCTGTTTTTGATTAATTGTGTAATAATATGTAACTGTTTACCTTGATTTGCACTATCGATTTGATCAGTCTGATCAGACCGATAGGACCGATTTAAACAACGTTTTTCCTGCAAACTGTGAATAGTTACTAATATATTTACATTAACGTTTAATTTGAATTTTGAATAACGTAATTGGGCGATTAGCTCAGCTGGGAGAGCACCACGTTCGCAACGTGGGGGTCGAGGGTTCAAATCCCTTATCGTCCACCATATTTTCAACTTTTTGCGTAAGTGCAAATTAACCACTACATGCTGTTGCGGTAAAAAACCGCAACAGCATAACCACTATACGTTTTCCTTCTACTTCCCGTAAGGCCACTTCCACGCGAGTATCTCAGGCATGTCCTGTCCATGCTCAGTAATGTACTCCTTGTGCTCGATCAGCTTGTCACGTACAAATTGTTTGGCATAGGCAGCTATATACCCGAGTTTCGGCACACGGTCTATGACATCCGCCACCAGGTGGAAGCGGTCCAGATCATTGAGGACAACCATGTCAAAGGGTGTTGTGGTCGTTCCCTCTTCCTTGTATCCACGCACATGCAGATTCCTATGGTTTGTACGCCGATAGGTGAGGCGGTGGATCAGCCAGGGGTATCCGTGATAGGCGAATATTATCGGTTTATCTGTTGTAAATAGGGTATCGAAATCTTTATTAGATAAGCCGTGGGGGTGTTCTTTTTCAGGTTGCAGCGTCATCAGATCCACCACGTTTATCACTCGAATCTTCAATTCCGGCACCTGTTGGCGCAGCAGATCGACGGCAGCCAAGGTCTCTAGAGTCGGCACATCGCCAGCGCAGGCCAGCACCACATCGGGCTCTGCCCCTTTATCGCTGCTCGCCCACTCCCAGATGCCGATGCCCGCCGTACAGTGCTTGATGGCGGAATCCATATCGAGCCACTGCGGTTCCGGCTGTTTGCCTGCCACAATAACGTTGATAAAGTCGCGGCTTCGCAAGCATTTATCTGCGATGAACAGAAGTGTGTTGGCATCTGGAGGCAGGTAGACCCGGATAATATCGGCTTTCTTATTCACCACATGATCTATGAATCCTGGATCCTGGTGTGAAAGACCGTTGTGGTCCTGCCGCCAGACATGGGAGGTTAAAAGGTAGTTAAGGGAAGCAATAGGACGCCGCCATGGAATTTCTTTACTCGTCACATTGAGCCACTTGGCGTGCTGATTGAACATAGAATCAACTATATGAATAAAGGCCTCATAACACGAGAAAAAACCGTGACGCCCTGTAAGAAGATACCCCTCCAGCCAACCCTGGCAGGTATGTTCACTAAGAATCTCCATCACCCGGCCATCAGGTGAAAGGTGCTCGTCCCAGGGTTCAGTCTCGGCCATCCAGGCACGGTTTGTTACCTCAAACAAAGCGCCAAGACGGTTTGATGCGGTCTCGTCAGGACCCATTACACGAAAATTTCGCTCCTCCATATTGAACTTCATAACGTCACGTAAAAAAGTGCCAAACACCCGGGTGGTTTCTCCCTCAACAGTGCCGGGCTCAGGAACGTTTATGGCGTAGTTTCTGAAATCAGGCATTTTTAAATCCCTCAACAATATGCCGCCGTTGGCGTGAGGATTGGCTCCCATACGCCGATCACCCTCGGGCGCCAGCTCTGCCAGTTCAGGGATTAATCCGCCATTTTCATCAAAGAGTTCCTCATGCTTGTAACTCTTCATCCACTTTTCAAGCAGCTTGACGTGTTCCGGTTTTTTGGACATCTCTGCAAGTGGAACTTGGTGTGACCGCCAGCAACCTTCTGTTTTAAGCCCATCCACCTCTTTTGGTCCTGT
>CAYWZR010000178.1:0-5091 GCA_964462885.1 uncultured Nitrospirota bacterium | reverse complement strand
TCCCGGACTCGGCTGGATTTTTCCGCCAGGGGTGTGGTGGTTTTTGGTTAAGATTTATACTTTGTTTTTTATCTACTTCTGGGTACGCTCTACATTGCCCAGATATCGATACGATCAGCTCATGGCAGTGGGCTGGAAATTTATGATTCCACTTGCACTGGCTAATATCATTATTACAGGGCTATGGAATGTTATTTTTTAAGTTTTTTAAAAAGGTTTTTTAATGGTTGACTTGCTTAAGAAAATATTTCTTTACGATATCGCCCAGGGCATGGCGCTTACGCTCAAGGTCTGGATTAGCGGCCTGTTTGATCCTTTCAAAAAGGACAATAAAACCATTGTTACACGCCGTTATCCCAAGGAGAAAAGACCGGCAGAAGCCGGTTTTCGTGGTCTTCATGCACTTGCCAAAGACGAAAACGGAAAGATGAAATGCGTTGGTTGTGGCATGTGCTCGGCTATATGTCCGTCCAAGTGTATCCATATTCATACATCCGAAGGCCCGGACTTCAAGAAAATCGTCACAGGTTACCGTGTAGATGTTCTAAGGTGCCTGTACTGCGCGCTCTGTGTTGAAGCATGTCCCTACGGCGCAGTGGTTTTGACGCCTCATTACGAATATTCCGGTTACAGCAGGGAGGATTTCATATACGATATGCCGAGGCTGCTTGAAAACTGGGATAAATACATGGCAGGCGAAAAAGGTAGCAACTATTTCGAGCGGTTCTGGACTCCGAAGAGGAAAAGTTTTGAGGGGGGAGATAACAGTGCTTCCTAAACTTTTTTTCTTTTACTTCGCTGCAATGATAACCGGCATTTCGGTTCTGGTGGTAACCAGAAAAAATCCGGTGCATAGTGTGCTCTGGATGTTGCTTCTTTTCTTCAATATAGCTGGTTTGTATCTGTTTTTAAATGCGGAGATGATCGCTGTTATCCAGGTTATCGTATATGCAGGGGCGATTCTGGTGCTGTTTTTGTTTGTGGTTTTGCTTCTGGATTTGAAGAAAGAGATAGCAGGCCAACAGTATACGGACATATGGTCGATTGCCGTATCTCTGATTGCCGGGCTGTTTCTGCTTATAATTATTGCGTTTCAGGCTTTCGAGATTGCAGAACCTAAAACAGAAATATTAAAAGGCTTTGGTCAGCCTGCTGCTATCGGGCAGATGTTGTATACCGAGTATCTGTTTCCATTTGAAGTTGCCTCTGTGATTCTGCTTGTGGCCATTATAGGCGCAATAGTTCTTGCAAAAAGAAAACTGAAGGGGTAGAAGAAAAACATAAGATGATTCCTGTTACATGGTATATGATGTTGTCAGCAACGATTTTCTGCATAGGAATCTTTGGATTTCTAGCCAGGCGAAACGTAATTATAATGTTCATCTCCGTAGAACTCATGCTAAATGCCGTAAACATCAATCTCGTGGCTATGAGCCACTATCTTCAAGATCTGCGCGGACAGATTCTGGTCTTCTTTATCATTGCGGTTGCAGCGGCTGAAGCGGCCATAGGGCTAGCAATAATAATAGCGCTCTTTAGAAACCGGGCTACGGTGCATGTTGATGAAGTCACGGAGATGAAGGGATGACTATGGACATCACAACCACGCATATGCTGATCCCGGGCCTTCCGATTCTGGCCTTCCTGATAAACGGGCTTTTTGGAGCAAAGTGGATAAGGGACAAGGCCCACTGGGTCGCAACGCTGGCAGTTGCCGGTTCCTGGATACTCTCTGTTATGACGCTTCTAAAGGTGATGCAGGGACATACTTACTACGGAGATATATATACATGGATATCTTCCGGAGGACTGAAAGTTGCCGTAGGCTTCAGCATAGATGAGTTAACAGCAGTGATGCTTATAGTGGTGACTACTGTGTCCTCCTTGGTTCATCTCTACTCCGTAGGCTACATGCACGGCGAAGAGGGGTACTCGAGGTTTTATGCGTACTTGAGTCTGTTTACCTTCTCGATGCTTATGCTTATTATGTCGAATAATTTTCTCCAGCTATACTTTGGTTGGGAGGCGGTAGGGCTCTGCTCTTATCTGTTGATCGGATTTTACTACCAGAAAGAATCAGCGGCCAAAGCAGGAATGAAAGCATTTATCGTCAACCGGTTTGGGGACTTCGGGTTCGCAATCGGACTTTTTCTTATTTATCTTACATTTGGCAGCCTTGACTACCAGACAGTATTTTCCGCGATTGATGGCTGGCAGATTCCTGCTGTAAATCTACTGGGCATCGAGACTGACATGGCAACAGTGATAGCCCTTTTGTTGTTCTGTGGTGCAGTGGGTAAATCAGCCCAGGTACCTCTGCACGTATGGCTTCCAGATGCCATGGAAGGCCCGACCCCGGTCAGCGCTCTTATTCATGCAGCCACAATGGTGACCGCAGGCGTATTCCTGCTGGCTCGCTGTAATGCGATTTTTAATCTATCTCCTACCGCGATGGCTGTGGTTGCGGTGGTCGGGGCCTTTACATCTTTGTTTGCTGCAACAATTGCGCTTGTGCAGAACGATATCAAGCGGGTAATAGCCTACTCCACTATCAGCCAGCTCGGCTATATGGTTTTAGCTTGTGGTGTAGGAGCTTATTCCGCAGGCATTTTTCATCTTTATACTCATGCATTTTTTAAGGCTCTTCTCTTCCTTGGAGCCGGAAGTGTTATACATGCCGTTCATGATCAGGATATCCGGAACATGGGCGGACTTTTCAAACACATGAAGATCACGGCGATAACCTTCTGGATTGCATCTTTGAGTATATCAGGACTACCGCCTCTGGCTGGCTTTTTCAGCAAAGACGAGATTTTATGGCTCGCTTATTCCTCTGGCGGCGGATTCGGAAAAATGCTTTGGGCCACAGGAACCCTTGTTGCGTTTCTGACAGCCTTCTACTCTTTCAGGGTTATTTTCCGTACTTTCCACGGTGAGTTCCGTGGAGAGGCGAAGCAAGAAGATCATCTGCACGAATCTCCGCTATCGATGACTATTCCGCTCATACTGCTTTGCACCGGAGCAGTGGCGGCAGGATGGATTGGTCTTCCGGCGCTGTGGGGATTTGAAAACCATTTTGCTGAATTTCTAAAGCCGGTAGTAGGACATGTGGCAGCAGGACATGGCGAATACAGCCACAGCGAGGAATGGATGATTATGGGAATATCAGTGGCGGTCGGTCTTTTGGGACTGGGACTTGCCTGGGTTATGTATGCTAGAAAAAGTGAGCTGCCAGAGCGGGTGGCCGGAGTACTTGCAGGCATGCCGTATAAATTGTTTTTGAATAAATACTATGTGGATGAAATTTATAATTATCTTATTATCCGTCCCACGGTATGGGTGGCTAAAAACATACTGGTAGCTATAACCGACGGGCTTATAATTGAGGGGATAGTCAACGGAATTCCAAGGTCAATAGGCAGGTTCAGTCAGTGGGTACGAAAGGCGCAAAGCGGAGTGCTTCATCATTACGCAGCAGTGATTGTTTTTGGGGCTTTTATCATGATTGCAGTGTCCCTGATCTGGTCAGGGGGGAACTAGGGTGGATTCGATTATACTAAACAGTCTCTCCTACCCGGTGCTTACAGTGCTGATTTTTCTGCCCGTAGTGGGTGGAATACTGCTTATGCTGGTGCCGCGCGCGGCGAATGCGGGGATAAAGTTCTGGGCGCTTGCGATAACTCTTTTGAACTTCACCCTAGCCACTCCGCTGTTAATAAATTTCGATAAGACAACCTGGAAGTGGCAGTTTGCCGAGTATCAGTCCTGGATACCAGCCTGGAATATCAATTACGCCCTTGGCATAGATGGAATAAGCGTGCTGTTTGTTATGCTTTCAGCCCTTGTTGGAATTCTCTGCGTGCTTATCTCATGGAATGCTATTACCACGAAGGTTAAAGAATTCTACATTGCGATTCTTTTTATCGAGGGAGCCATGATAGGAGTTTTCTGCGCTCTCGACTTTTTTCTTTTCTACATTTTCTGGGAGGCAATGCTTATTCCCATGTACCTTCTTATCGGTATATGGGGCGGGCCAGGCAGGCTGTATGCCACTATCAAGTTTTTTCTCTTTACCCTGGCCGGAAGTCTTCTGATGCTTGTGGGTATTATTATTTTATATCTAAAATCCGGCGGAGTATTTTTTATTCCTGAACTCATGACGTTAAGTGGTTCGTATCCGCTTAAGTTGCAGATTCTTTTGTGGTTCGCCTTTTTTGCAGCCTTTGCCGTAAAGGTTCCAATGTTGCCTGTGCATACATGGCTTCCTGACGCTCATACAGAAGCGCCTGTAGCCGGATCAGTCATCCTGGCCGCAGTGCTGATTAAAATGGGAGCCTACGGTTTTTTGAGGTTTTCGATTCCATTTTTCCCTGAAGCCACAAAGCTGATGGCTGTTCCGATGATGGCGCTTTCGGTTGCAGCCATAATCTACGGAGCTGTTATATGTTTTGCACAAACCGATCTGAAAAGACTTATAGCCTACAGTTCAGTAAGCCACATGGGATTTATCACTTTGGGTATTTTTGCTCTTAATACTCATGGCCTTGAAGGAGGCATTCTGCAGATGGTCAACCACGGTGTGGTCACTGGCGGATTATTCCTTATGATCGGCATAATTTACGAGCGTACCCACAGTCGCGAGATTGCCTATTACGGAGGGATGGCGCAAAGACTTCCTGTTTATTCCGTATTCTTCCTGATATTTACACTTTCAGCAATCGGTTTTCCAGCCACAAACGGTTTTATCGGCGAATTCCTTGTGCTTCTTGGCGGCTTTACCAAAAATAGACCTCTAGGAGTATTAGCCGTTACAGGTGTCATACTGGGTGCTGGTTATATGCTTGGACTCTACCGGCGGATGTTTTTTCAGCAGCTCTCAGACAATGTAAAAACGTTGGTCGATCTAAATCCCCGCGAGGTTATAACACTTTTACCCATGTTTATACTTGTTTTCTGGATAGGGTTATATCCAAATGTTTTTCTAAGTTTCATGCACGCTTCCGTGGAACATCTGATAGAGCAGGTGAACCATGGATCTGGAGGGTTGAGCTTAGCCCAACTCCTTTTGGAAAAATGATTTTTATTTATTAA
>CAYWZR010000177.1:0-5122 GCA_964462885.1 uncultured Nitrospirota bacterium | reverse complement strand
AGGTAGACGATGCTTAAAAATATGAAGATAGGCTTACGGTTGGGGATAGCTTTCGGTATAGTCATTATGTTGGTGATTATTCAGGGAATAGTGGGTAGCTATTATATGAATCTGGAGAATAATGAGATGGAGAAAATGTATACCCAGGACTTAATGAGCTTGGAATCCTTAGGTCATGTTAAATCTGCTGCTTACCGTATTCGCGACGATTCGCTGGAGCATGTTCTGGCCGAAACAGATGCTTCCATGACCCGACTATCGGCTGAAATAAACGAGCAGGAAGATCGCGTCAAAGATCGTCTTACGCAGTATCGAAAAACCCATTTGTCAACAGAAGAAGAAAAGCTCCTAAGTGCATTTGAAGCTTCTTTCAGTGCTTATATGGAACAGGTAGATAAATCAATTCTGCCCCTTAGTTTTGCTGGAAAAAAGGATGAGGCAGAGGAAATGGCACTCAGTATAGCAGTAAAGGAATTCCGTAAAGCCCGTGAATCCATAAACTCTCTTATGAATTATAGTCTTAATGATGCTAAAGAACGTTATAACAATGCGATGAAAGATTACAAAGCTGCTGTTGAGTCAGTTGTTATCATAGTAAGTATAATAGTTATATTGAGTCTGTTGACTTCTGTAGTTATCACTCGCAGTATTACCCGCCCGCTGAATGAAATATTAAATGTGGCAAAAAAAATGTCCAATGGCGATTTGACAATGGATATTGAAGTAAAGAGTAATGACGAAACAGGGCATTTGCAATCTGCTATGAAGCGTATGCTAGAGAAACTAAAAGGTATAACAGTGGAAATTAATGGTGTTGTAAATACAGTGGCAAGTAGTTCGGAAGAGTTGTCAGCAACAACGGAACAGATAACTTCTGGTATAAACGATCAGAGCAGTCAGCTTGAACAGTCAGCAGCAGCAACTACAGAGGTATCTCAAACAATTATGGACGTGGCCAAGAATGCAGCAGACGCTTCAGGTTCTGCTAAAGAGTCTGTTGAAACTGCCGAGGCTGGCAAGTCTATTGTTGAGGAAACTGTATCAAGCATTGTGCACATAGCCGAAACCGTTGAGAGGTCTTCAAAAACTGTCGAAAAACTAGGCGAGAGTAGTCAAAAGGTAGGAGAAATTATAGAAGTAATTAATGATATTGCAGGCCAGACAAACCTCCTTGCTCTGAATGCAGCAATAGAGGCGGCAAGGGCGGGAGAGCATGGAAAAGGCTTTGCGGTAGTTGCAGACGAGGTTAGAAAACTTGCAGAAAAAACATCTGACTCTACAAAAGAAATAACCGAAATGATCAAGGAAATACAGATGGATACAGAAAAATCGATACAAAGCATGGAGGAAAATAAGGCAGAGTCAGAAAACGGAGTAAAACTGGCTGAGCAGGCAAAAAAATCCCTAGAAAAAATTGTAACTATATCTACCCTCTGCCTTGATCAGGTCAGTTCCATTGCTGTCGCAACAGAGCAGCAATCTACGGCAATTGAGGAGGTTTCATCCAACGTCGAAAATATAGCGAATGCATTTGGAAGTTCAAGGGATGCTGTCTCACAAATAAACCAGTCTACAGGTGAGCTTTCTCAGATATCCAATGAGCTTATGAACCTTGTATCATGGTTCAAGACAGATTCCACTGAAATTCAAGGGACCTAGACAGACACTGGTTATGCTATAGCTACTACACAGTGAACATAATGCAGTGACAATCCAGAGTCCCGAGATGATAAGTAATTATGTTTTTGCAGTTAAATCGCTCAATTCAGATGTTGGTTAATATTACTCATCTTTACGTACCTCAATAATGATAAAGTGAGCTTTATCTGAAGCAAGTGTAAAATCTATATTGGCTTGCCCGTATATCTTTAATGAATCACATTCTTTTAAAGAGGGATATTGGTTAATGTCTACGCTTCCTTCAAAACAGAAAATATATGCCTGGCGATCTTCATTTAGAACAAAAGGTATACTCTTATTTTTTGCTGTTAATTCAGATACATAAACATTTATGTTTTGGCAAACATAAAGTGGGGCAAGATCTTTATTGTTTGAACCGGATATAATTTGTAATAATTTATTCTCTCTGTCTTCTAAGGAAAATTTATGTAAATCATATCTAACCGGTAGGTTGTTTGCCTCTGGTAAAATCCATATTTGAAGAAAACGGCACCAATCGTTCTGCTCATTAAGCTCAGAATGTGTCACGCCGGTTCCAGCTGAAATACACTGCACATGTCCACGGCTGAGAACCTCATGGTTGCCAGCACTATCACGATGTGTAAGTTTTCCAGCAACTATATAACTGAAAATTTCCATATCACGGTGAGGATGGGTAGCAAAACCACTATTAGGTTTTACATTATCATCATTGATTACTCTTAAGGTTCCAAAATTCATATTTTTAGAATCATAATAGTTAGCAAACGAAAAATGAAAATATGTATTTGCCGGATGCATATCACTAGTCTCTAAATAGTGGAGGTCTTCAGCATTTATTTTTTTATGTTTTTTCACAATATACTCCTTTACTTTAGAATCACTATACTGTTTTGTAGACATATAAGTTTTAATTTTAGAGTGCCGCTAAAGTTACTGCTACTTTATATCTTTCTAAGTATGGGTTCCATCACAAAATGGAAGATCTTTTGATTTTCCACAGCTACAAATAGCTACTGTTTTTGCAGTATCAATATCTATCTTAAAAGGTAGAACTTCTGTTCCTTTATGCGAACCATCACAGTATGGTAATTTTTGGGATTTTCCACACTTGCAATAATATTTAGTTCCTTCTGTTTCGTTGATAATAAAAGGTTTTTGTTCTTGAGGCATTGTTTCATCTCCTTACTTTTAATTTTTTTTAAACTTTTTAAAACTTGTTTGACATTCTATATGCTCTGAAATAAAATGTATCTGAAAACGGACGATGCGTCAAGTATGCACTTTTAAGTAAGATACTACCCAAAAGGATACTATAGGTATTAAATAGTGGTAATTAACAACAAAGAAATAAACTGTCCTGTGGAAATTACTCTAGAGGTAATTGGAGGGCAATGGAAGGTTTTAATTCTTCGGGAATTGTTTAAGGGAGTAAAGCGTTTCTGCGAGTTGCACCGCGTTATTCATGGAATCACGCAAAAGATGCTTACGCAACAACTTAGAACTATGGAAAAACATGGCATTATTCATAGGGAAGTTTATCCACAAGTACCACCTAAAGTAGAGTACTCCCTGACTTCTCTTGGTAAAAGTCTTAAGCCAATTATTGACTCAATGCATGAGTGGGGGGCCAAGCACTCTAAGGAGCAAACAATAATATCTAAAGAGCATTAGGTAGTGAGTTATAAATTACAAGGTGTAATTTGTTGCATGATGATATTCAATTACTCTCATAAACCGAAACCGAATGCTTGGAGAATAAACACCTAACACGCAATTATCTCACTGGCGCGTAAGCGTATATACGAATTGTAAATGGTGGAATTTCTATTTCACGGTCTTCTTCTTTTATGGTGAGATGAACACGTATGGCTCGGGGAAGCTCTAATGTGGCAAGGTCTTCACCATCGGGATCCCATTCATCTAGCCAAGTGCCTTCTGACTCGTCTTCTTTTATTTCGTAATATTCTAACTCCAGGTCAGTTACAGCCGGATCTACCAAGAATATCTCCCCAGCTTCTTCATCCTCAAGAACAGACTCGTTGAAGAAATAGCTTTCCTCCATGTTGAGGCCTTCATTGTCCACGAAAAATCTCACCCACCTCAAACCGGGCAGGTTTGCGTTGTCTGGTCGATATCTATCCACATCGGCAGTTACAAGGCCGAGCGAATCGGATTGCCCTGAAAACATAAGAACACGGTTATCGTCGATCTGTTGCAGTAAAGGATATGCTGAATGAATTACAGGAACAAGCCGGTCCACAAGTGTACGTATATGTTGCGACCGATCCATGCGTGCCTCTCCCTTCTGGCTAGTTCTGTAGGATAGATGCATGGCGCTGTAAACAATGCTGAGAACAACAGCCGAAAGAGTTAAGGCCAGCACTACCTCGATTAATGTGAAACCAGAGGTCAGGTATGATTTATGGTATTGTTTCTTCTTCGTCATAAGTCGTCTTTTGTGACGAAAGGCTGACTTTGCCACCTGTGCCCCAGCCCACATTCACTTTAACGTCAAATACTATTGTTTTATCTTTTTCCTTACCTTCGATTTTTTTGACATACACTTCGTAATCGTATCCGTTATCCAGGGAGTCGTAGTCCGAGCTTTCCTCGAGCGTATCTTTAGTAAGGGTTTCATCCATAATCGAGCGAGCTGAGATCAAAGCAAAGGTATAAACTTCAGCCTTAGAGGCGCGCCCCAGCCCCTCACTGAAGAGTTCAAAAAGTGTGACAAAAGCAAAGCCCAGAATAGTCACTGCTACAAGTACCTCCAGAAGACTGAGTCCGGCGCGATTCTGGACACGGCTGGGTTGCTTCATCGCTCAACGCTCACTTTCCCAAGGACAGGATCTACTACTATAAAGGCTTTATGCCTTTCGTCTCTTATCATGATTTCGCCGCCGCTTGAGTATCCACGCGGAAAGAAGGCTACTGCCTCCTCCGATACCTCGTAGCCTGCCGGAAAAAGCGTGGCTTCGCCCAGTGGAACTCCCTCGCGTTCAAGCCAGTAATAGGAGATTCCGTCAATATCCATCTCTGTGTAAAATGAATATTCCACTCTCTCCATAACTGCGTTTTGACGTACCATTTTAAGTGTTGTGGCAATGCGGCGTACTTCACCCATGAAGACCGCTCTCTCTCTTCGCTTGCCCATCTCCATGACGGCGATCGAGGAAGCGATTCCGATGATCACAATGACGACAATAAGTTCAAGAAGGGTAAAGCCGCTGTTGGCACGAACTATTTTCGGCAATTCATACTCCTGACTTCTGATTTCTTTATTTTACAATACACTGTGGTCTTTACACATAATTGTGTTAATATATTTTAATTCTTTTAGTTCTTTTAACTATATCTATAAAAATTATTCAGGTACTTCTTAGTAGTGCCCTCCAAGTTAATGATGAAACTTTCTAAAATACTTCAAGAACATCAAGCTATGGTAACGAATCTGGAACCA
>CAYWZR010000176.1:0-5129 GCA_964462885.1 uncultured Nitrospirota bacterium | reverse complement strand
TCTACGATCTCATTCTGGAAGATAACCCTGCCAAAAATGAGGGTGACAGGCACGCACTAAACATCTTCCTCTCTCGCCTGCTTTTCTGTCTCTTTGCTGAAGATACCGGCATCTTTGCTGATAACCAGTTCACCAATGCGCTGGCTTCCCATACCGCTCAAGATGGCAGCGATCTGCAAGCCTATCTGCAAAAACTCTTCAAGGTCCTCAACTTGCGCGAGCGATTGGACTACCCGCAATTTCTGCAAGATTTCCCCTACGTCAATGGCGGGCTGTTTGCCGACGACTACCCCGTTCCAACGTTCAGCGCAAAATCTAGAAAAATAATTATCGAGTGTGGCGGACTTAACTGGAAGGCGATCAATCCCGATATTTTCGGCTCCATGATTCAAGCTGTTATGCATAACGGCCTGCGCAGCAGCATGGGAATGCACTACACCTCGGTGGTCAACATCATGAAGGTGATTGAGCCGCTGTTTCTCAATGATCTTTACGCTGAATTGGAACAGGCAGGAAACAACAAGAAAAAACTGACAAAACTGTTGAACCGACTCTATTACCTACGCATCTTCGACCCTGCCTGTGGATCCGGCAACTTCTTAATTATCGCCTACAAAGAGCTTTGCAAGCTGGAGATTGAGATTTTCAAGCGATTGTATGGCAATCAGCTTTCGTTTCGATTTACCAACAATATCAAACTCTCTCAGTTCTATGGCATTGAGTTGGATGACTTCGCCCATGAGACCGCCAAGCTTTCGCTGTGGCTAGCGGAGCATCAGATGAACCTCGCTTTCAAGGAGGTGTTTGGAAAGGCACGACCCTCACTACCGTTGCAGGACGGCGGCCATATTGTCTGTGGCAATGCAACGCGGCTGGACTGGGAGGAAGTTTGTCCTAAAGATGAGGGGTATGAAATTTATATTTTGGGGAACCCGCCGTATCTTGGGGCACGGATGCAGAACAAAGTCCAGAAAACAGAATTGAGCAATATTTTTGAAGGTATTAAGGGTCATAAAAACCTTGATTACATTTCCTGCTGGTTTGCAAAGGGTGCAGATTATATTAAAGACGCAATAGCAAAACTATCATTTGTGTCAACAAATTCAGTATGCCAAGGAGAGCAAGTTGCTTTGCTTTGGCCTGTTATCTTTAACAAGCATTTAGAAATTTGTTTCGCTCACAAGTCTTTTAAGTGGACAAATAACGCAAGAGGCAATGCAGGCGTGACGTGTGTTATTGTGGGAATACGAAATCTTTCAAACAAAACTAAAAAAATTTATTATAGTCATAATGTTTCTGCGGCTGCAAAAAATATCAATAGCTATCTTGTCGATGCTGAAAACATATTTGTCTCGAGGAGAAGCTCTCCGATATCGAATCTCCCACCAATGAAGATTGGAAATAAACCAATTGACGGCGGAAACTATCTTTTCTCACCTGATGAAAAAAAACAATTCATAAAACTAGAACCTGGTAGTTCAGATTATTTTTTTAGATGGTATGGGTCACAAGAGTTTCTACAAGGTATTGAACGATGGTGTTTGCTGGTCCAGAGAATACCAAAAGAGCTGCTGCCGTCACTACCACATACGCAAAAGCGAATAGAAAATGTTCGACAAATCAGGTCTTCAAGTAAAAGTAAACCTACTCGTGATATTGCCAACACTCCGGAAAGATTTCATGTTGAAAATTTTACAGACATGACATACATAATCATTCCTAAAGTTTCTTCTGAAAGAAGACTGTATATACCGGTTGCTTTTCTTTCACCAGACAATCTCGCCAGCGATTTATTAAATGTAGTAGTCAACCCATCACCCTATATCTTCGCCATCATCTCTTCCCGCATGCATATGACTTGGGTACGCGCCGTGGCCGGTCGCCTGAAAACCGATTACCGCTACTCCTCAGCACTCTGCTACAACACATTCCCATTCCCCGAAATCACTGAGGCGCAGAAAAACACCCTCGAAGATCATGTTTTCAAGGTGCTAGACGAACGGGAACGTCATTCCGAAAAAACCATGGCACAACTCTATGACCCGGACAAGATGCCCGACGTCCTGCGGCAAGCGCATCACGAAATGGATCTGGCTGTGGAGCAGTGTTATCGTAATCGTAAGAACCCATTCAAAAGCGATGAAGAGCGGTTGGAATATCTGTTCAAACTTTATGAGGAAATGATCGAAGCGGAGAAAAGACAATGAAATTTGAAGAATTTAAGGCCGGTATTTTCAAAGAACAGTATCAGTACAAAAGTTTTCAACCGGCAACAATTAACCATGAATGGAAGTGGGAAGATGCTCGTATTAATGTGTTGCTGGAAACAGCAACACGAACCCTTGGCGAGCTGAATGCTTTGACCTTTATGGTGCCTGATGTTGATCTTTTTATTCACATGCACATTATCAAGGAGGCCAACACCTCCAGCAAAATTGAGGGGACCAAAACCGAAATGGATGAGGCTGTTTTGGACATACAGGAAATTAGCCCTGAACACAGAGACGACTGGCAGGAGGTGCAAAACTATGTCACTGCTATGAATAATGCGATCATTGAGCTTGAGCATTTACCCTTGTCCCTCAGGCTCCTTAAAAATACCCATGCAACCTTGATGCAGGGGGTGCGTGGAAAAAGAAAAGCGCCAGGCGAGTTCAGGAAAAGTCAAAACTGGATTGGCGGAGCCAGCCTTGCTGACGCAGTGTTTATTCCCCCACATCATGAAAGTTTGGCGGAGTTGCTTTCTGATCTGGAAGCATTTTGGCATAATGAGATGATTCAAGTACCCCATCTTATCCGGATTGCATTGAGCCATTACCAATTTGAAACCATTCATCCTTTTCTTGATGGTAATGGTCGTATTGGACGGCTCCTTATTACTTTATATCTGGTTAGTCATGGCCTTCTGGCCAAACCAGCCTTATATCTCTCCGCCCACCTTGAAAAGCACCGGGCCGCCTATTATGATGCGTTGTCCCATGTTCGTAAAACCAACGAGCTAGGGCACTGGTGCCGTTTTTTTCTTCAGGCTATTATCTCCACAGCAGAGCATGGCAAGTTGACATTTCGACGCATTTTATCTCTTCGTCAAGAGACGGATAAACAAATTGTTACCCTTGGGAGGCGAGCTGAAAACGGACGTTGTTTAATCATGCACCTCTATAAAAGGCCTTCGGTGTCGGTCAGTTCAGTTATGGATATTCTTGGAATTAAGGTCAACCCAGCACGTCAATTGGTAGCTGCACTTCAGGATTTAGGAATACTAACCGAAATTACTGGCTACAAGCGAAACAGAATTTTTATCTTCAGAGAGTATCTTGATATTTTTATAGGATAAAGTGAAATATAACTTTCTATATTTCACTTTTACACTACAAAAAAGAAGTATGGTTATTTATGGTTCATTATGTGTAATACAAAAGTTTTTCCATTCATTCTACACACTCACTATAAGAACCAAGAGGGAAAGCTTTTTTAGACAAGCATTCAGATGTTTTTTTAAACGAGCAACAGAATCAAAATAAAGTCAAAAACTACCTTCAATCACTAAAAAAACCTGTATTATCAATAATATAGGCAAAATAGGGAGGATGTCTAAAGGTGAAAGCTAGACATTTTTTAGACATTCTTAGATGATTATATAGGAATCTATGCCAGATATAGTCAGTGTTACCTACGCCCAGACCGGCCAAAGCACCGCCATAGATAATATGGGGATGCGTGAGATGCAGGCACGTGCCTTTGAAGCAAGAAAGGCACAATACCTACTACTGAAAGCCCCGCCCGCCTCTGGTAAATCCCGCGCCTTGATGTTTCTAGGGCTGGATAAACTCTTTAATCAGGGGATCAAAAAAGTCATTGTCGCGGTTCCGGAACGCTCTATTGCCGGTTCCTTTGATCGTACTGATCTCACCCACTACGGCTTTTTTGCTGATTGGCATTTCAACCCCGTTTATAACCTCTGTACGCCGGGCGGAGATTCCAGCAAAGTTACCGCGTTTAAAAACTTTCTAAGCGATTCCAGCGAGACGATTCTGATCTGTACCCATGCCACCCTGCGCTTTGCTTTCGATGCGGTGAAGGAATCGGTGTTCAATAATACTCTGCTGGCAATTGATGAATTTCACCATGTTTCTGCCGATGCTGAAAACCGGCTGGGTGAGGTGTTACGTTCTGTTATGAATAACACTACGGCTCACATTATCGCCATGACAGGTTCTTATTTTCGGGGAGACAGTGTGCCAGTGTTGTTACCCGAGGATGAGGCGAGATTTTCTAAGGTCACCTACAATTATTATGAACAACTAAATGGTTATACCTATTTGAAAACGCTGGGAATTGGTTACCACTTCTATCAAGGCAGATATTTGAGCGCCATTGATGAAATACTCGATACTGACAAAAAAACCATTCTGCATATTCCCAATGTCAATGCCGGTGAATCGACCAAGGACAAACATAAGGAAGTCGATACCATCCTCGATATTCTTGGCATTATGTCCCATCAGGATACTGAGACCGGGGTGATTTTTATAAAACGCCATGGTGATGGCAAAACCATCAAGGTGGCTGACCTGGTCAACGATAATCCAAAAGACCGTGACAAGATTATCGCCTATCTGCGCCGGATGAAAGATGTCGATGATATGGATCTGATAATTGCCCTGGGTATGGCAAAAGAGGGGTTTGACTGGCCATTTTGTGAACATGCACTCACCGTGGGCTATCGCGGCTCGCTGACAGAGATCATTCAGATTATAGGACGGGCTACCCGCGATAGCAGTAATAAAACCCACGCCCAGTTTACCAACCTGGTTGCCCAGCCGGATGCGGCGGACGATCAGGTGAAACTCTCTGTGAATAATATGCTCAAGGCTATTACCGCCTCGCTGCTGATGGAGCAGGTTCTTGCCCCGAATTTTAAATTCAAAACCAGGCGCTTTGATTATGAAGAACATGAAGAAGGAACCATCAAGATTCGTGGTTTTAAGGAACCCAGCTCGCAACGGGTGAAGGATATCGTAGAATCCGATCTAAATGACCTCAAGGCAGCCATCTTGCAGGACAACAAGCTGCTTCAAACATTGCCGGGAGAATTTATCGACCCTGAAGTGATCAACAAAGTGATG
>CAYWZR010000175.1:0-5157 GCA_964462885.1 uncultured Nitrospirota bacterium | reverse complement strand
GTCAAGACCTATCCAACTCTGTCAAAGAAGTATGACGAGCTTGTCTGCACAGCGGGCATTCTGGATGATGGAAGCTGGGCGCGCATCTATCCCCTGCCTTTTCGCAAGCTTGACTATGACAACCGTTATAAAAAATATCAGTGGCTGGAACTTCCGCTACAGAAGAATACGGGCGATATAAGGCCGGAGAGCTACAAGGTCACTGATATTTCGCAAATCAAGCTTATCGGAGAATCGATAGGAACAGAAATGAACTGGCAAGAACGTAAACGCATTGTTTTTGGTCGAAATCAAGCCCACACGGACTTGTCTAAATTGATCGAACTGGCAAATAGAAACGAACTCTCCCTGGCCATTTTCAAACCTGAAAAAATCATCGAATTTGTTGTAGAGGCAACCGAACGTGAATGGAGCAAAGATAAGCTCGCCCTCTTAAAGACGAAAGCAAAACAGCTTTCTCTTTTTCAGGCAGAAGAAGAAGTTATCAGAGAATTTTCCGTCGTTGATAAACTACCTTACAAGTTTTCTTATCGATTCAGTGACGAAAATGGAAAAGAGGCCAAACTCATGATCGAAGACTGGGAGATTGGCATGCTCTATTGGAATTGTCTTGCTCAATCTGGCGGAAACGAGCAGGAAGCGGTATTCAAGGTCAAAAAAAAGTATTTTGATTCATTTGTCAAATTGGATATCCACTTCTTTTTAGGAACAACCAAACAATTTCATGGATGGGCAAGAAATCCGTTTGTTATTATTGGGTTTTTTTATCCACCACATCAAGCACAGCAGTCATTGTTTTAGGGCTGAAAATAGATGTCTTCAGCCTGGTTTTAACTCCGTAGAATTCGACGGGATTAAAAAACAAAATAAATATTGGCGTTCATTGGCGTGTATTCGCGGTTAACCTAGGAAAAAATATGGAACCGCTAATGCACGCGAATAAACGCGAATTAATATATAAAGACACTGAACAGACCACGGGTTTTATAAAAGGTGGGAATATGAAAAGAGAGACAGTTCTTTCGGAATTACGAAAGAACAAACAACAAACAGGAACTTGAAAAATACGGCGTCACCAGAGTCGGCATTTTCGGATCGGTTGCCAGGGACGAAGCACGGGAAGGAAGCGATGTGGATGTGGTGGTGGAACTCAAGACGCCCGATCTTTTCCTGATGGTGGATTTGAAGGAAAAACTCGAATCAATCCTGGGGGCGAAGGTCGACCTGATCCAGTACCGGAACCGTATGAATCAATTTTTGAAAAATCGTATTGATAAAGAGGCGCTTTATGTATGACAAAATACTGTTGCTGGAAAAACTCCAACAGATAGACAAAGATTGTAGATGTGACAACAGTGTATTGGAACCGCTAATGCACACGAATAAACTCGAATTATGAAGAATTATTGGCGTTCATTGGCGTGTATTCGCGGTTAAAAAAAGGTAACTAATGGCCATCCATCCCGACTTCCCATCCTCCCCCCATGCCATCCTTAACCCTGAAGTGCGCTGGTTCCCTGCTGATGAGGCTTTGCGGGAATCAAGCTATGAAAAACTTCTGCCTCCCCTGGTTCATGAACTGAGGAAAAAAGTTAAGACATGGCGGGAGTCTGGTTATGAAGGGGCGGCCGATACCAGTATTGCCCTTCTCAACTGGTGGTTTGCAAAAGAACATTTACTTCCCAAGGCGGGTGGGACGGCACAGCCTTTTAAGTACTATTATGCCCAGCGGGAGGCGGTTGAAACTGTCATCTATCTTTATGACGCGGTCAGGGTGAAGGATAAGTACGACCTCTTGCGTTTTGATTCTTCCGGCGCGGTGTCCGCTGGCATGTTTGACGAGGAGTGGCGGCGGTTTGTCATTAAAATGGCGACCGGGAGCGGCAAAACCAGGGTCATGAGCCTGATTCTGACCTGGTGCTATTTTCACAAACTGTACGAGCTGGACTCGGAGCTTGCCCGCAACTTTCTGGTTATTGCCCC
The DNA here is from genome assembly GCA_964462885.1 of uncultured Nitrospirota bacterium. Lineage (GTDB taxonomy): Bacteria > Nitrospirota > Thermodesulfovibrionia > SZUA-242 > SZUA-242 > JALUUO01. The sequence goes on along the minus strand of CAYWZR010000175.1, from coordinate 3,174 downwards.
TAACATAATAGTGCTTGACCGTATCCGCGCTGATTTTGGCGGGTTGCGGATCTTTTTCGAGGCCACGGTATTGCCGGATAATGGCCACGCCGGCCGGAACTGGCGGGATGATTTTCAGCTCATTCTCCACATTCAGGATGATGTTAACATTACCCGCAAGACCGGCAACATCTTTCTGACCAATATCCACAGGGTGTACGCCGGTAATGATGTAGAGCCGAGTTTTGACGATGACGACCTGACGGATTATTTTCTGGGCAAACGTCCAACCGGTCGAACAACCGGCTCCAAGGTGGATCTGGGGACTATCGTTAGGGAAATTGACGAACTTGTAGTTATGAATGACGAAGCCCATCACATCCATGACAACCGACTGGCCTGGTTTAAATCCATTGAAGACATCCACAACCGGTTGAGACAGAAAGATCATTTTCTTTCCTTGCAGGTAGATGTGACTGCCACGCCCAAGCACAATAACGGCGCAATCTTTGTTCAAACCATCTCTGATTACCCCCTGGTGGAGGCCATCACCCAGAATGTTGTGAAACACCCGGTGTTGCCGGATTCCGCCAGCCGGGCAAAGCTTTCAGAAAGACAGAGTTCCATTTTTACCGAGAAATACACCGATTATCTTAATCTTGGTGTTGAAGAATGGAGAAAGGCTTTTGCGGAGCATGCAAAGATGGACAAGAAAGCCATCCTTTTTGTTATGACCGATGATACGAAAAACTGTGACGAGGTGGCGGAATACCTGGAAGGCAACTTCCCGGAGCTGAAAGATTCCGTTCTGGTAATTCACACCAAGAAAAACGGCGAGATTTCCGAGTCAGCCTCAGGCAAGGCAAAGGAAGAGCTTGATCAACTAAGGGAACAATCAAACGAGATCGATGGTTGGGAGTCCCCGTATAAGGCAATTGTTTCCGTTTTAATGTTGAAGGAAGGCTGGGACGTGAAAAACGTGACCACCATTGTTGGCTTAAGGGCCTATTCCGCTAAAAGTAACATTTTGCCTGAACAGACCCTTGGCCGTGGCCTGCGCCGAATGTATCCAGATAATGAGGCTGAAGAGTATGTCAGCGTTGTGGGCACGGATGCCTTTATGGATTTTGTCGAATCCATTCAGAGTGAAGGAGTCGAACTTGAGCGAAAAGCCATGGGTGAAGGCACCAAACCCAAGACGCCGATCATTGTAGAAGTTGACAATGAAAATACCTCTAAAGACCTTGAGAATCTTGATATACAGGTGCCTATACTAACCCCGAGGATATTCAGAAATTACAAGAATCTTGAAGACCTTGAGCCAGGCGCATTTGGTAACCAAAAGGTCGAATACAGTGAGTTCACCGAGGAGGAAAAACGGGAAATTGTCTTTAAGGATATTACTACCGGGGAAGTAAGCCATACAACAGTGCTGGACGCCGGGGTTGTGACTGATTACCGAAGTGTTGTCGGTTACTTCACAAAAAATATCATGAAGGATCTTAGGCTGTTTAGCGGTTATGATGTGCTGTACGGCAAAGTGAAAGAATTCATTCAAAGGTATTTGTTTGAAAAGGAAATTGAAATAGATGACCTCAACACATTACGAAACCTTTCAGAGCTGGAGGCAACGCGGGCGGTTATTGAAACATTTAAAAAGAAAATCAACGAGCTTACGGTAAAAGACAAAGGTGACGCTGAAATTAAGGACTACATAAAGATCCGCAAGACCAGGCCATTTGTCGTGAAAGAGCAAGGTTATATTGTTCCAAGGAAGTCTGTTTTTAACAAAATAATCGGTGACAGCCAGCTTGAACTTGATTTCGCCCAGTTTCTTGAAGGTTGTGATGATGTTGTGTCATACGTTAAAAACTATATGGCGGTCAATTTCCGTATCGATTACGTGAGTGCAAGCGGAGATATTTCCAACTATTACCCTGACTTTATCGTCAAGAAGTCTGATGTAGAATATTTTATTATTGAAACCAAGGGACAGAAAGACTTGGATGTACCGTTAAAAATGGACCGCCTTAAATTGTGGTGTAAGGACATCAACCAGGAACAAAATGAAAAGATATTTGATTTTGTTTTTGTTGATGAAGAAAGTTTCAAAAAATACAAACCCTCCTCTTTTAAGCAGTTGATAAGCATTTTCAGAGAATACAAAAATTGAAATCTGTCAGACTAACTGCAAGATAAGAATGGGGTCATATAAAGTAAACTTAGCATATATGGCGTTTATTTTTAATCCCTAATGTCCAAAGCCTTAAGCTTTCTATGCAGATTAGAGCGCTCTATTCCCAGTTCGTCAGCTGTGCGGGAAATATTTCCCGCATTTTCTTTGAGCCGGGCCGTAATAAAGTCGGTTTCAAATGCTGCGCGGGCCTCTTTTAGAGTGTTCATTCTGAAGTAATCGGTCTTGCTGTTTCGATTGTGAGTGCCTGTTACAAGGGGAATATCCGCTGCCTCAACCACTTCTCTGGCACTTAGGATCATGATTCGCTCCATAACATTTTTAAGCTCCCGTATATTGCCGGGCCAATTGTATGATGTTAGTGCCTCTATGGCAGAAGGCGCCAGCCTTTTTGGCTTCCTGCCATACTCGGCTCCGAGGGTTTTAAGAAAATAGTCTGCCAGGAGCGGGATATCATCTTTTCTATGCCTTAGAGGTGGTACATATATGGGAATCACGTTTAGGCGATAATAGAGGTCTTCGCGGAAAGCGGCCTTATGTATCTCCAACTCCAGGTCCTTGTTTGTGGCCGAGATTATGCGGACATCCACCTTGATCGTTTTGCTACCGCCCACTCTCTGGAACTGCTGGGTTTCGATCACCCTGAGAACTTTCGCCTGGGTGGGAAGGCTCATATCTCCTACCTCATCAAGAAAAAGAGTCCCTCTGTCAGCAAGTTCAAACTTGCCCCGCTTTCTCTCCAGAGCTCCGGTGAAGGAACCTTTTTCATGGCCGAACAGCTCTGATTCTATAAGTTCCTGCGGAATAGCCGCACAATTGACCTCGATAAAAGGTTTATCCGCTCTGGGGCTTCCACTATGGAGCAGACGCGCTACGAGTTCTTTGCCAACGCCAGACTCGCCCGTGATCAAGATCGGGATATTGGCTTTAGCGCCGCGCTCGCCCATGGCAACAACGCTGCGCATAGAAGGGGCATTACCGATGAGGTCATCAAAGGTAAG
>CAYWZR010000174.1:0-5188 GCA_964462885.1 uncultured Nitrospirota bacterium | reverse complement strand
CGCTCTGGTTGGCTATTTGCATGAATGCCGCGCCGGTTTTGGCCGTCGGGCCCGATACTCGTCTCTAAAATACTTAATTGTACTTAAAACCGGGTTGGGAGCAGACATGCCAAGGCCGCATAGGCTTGTCTCTTTAATATCTTGTGCCATGTCCAGAAGAAGATCTATATCAGATTTTTTTCCTTTTCCTTCTGTAATTCTTGTCAGTATTTCTAGTAGCCGCTTTGTGCCGATTCTGCACGGAGTACACTTGCCACATGATTCAGACTGGGTAAACTCAAGAAAGAATTTTGAAATATTAACCATACAGTCGTTCTCATCCAGAACAACCATGCCGCCAGAGCCCATCATTGAGCCGACCTTGAGTAGATTCTCGTAGTCTACGGGCAGATCTATATGCTCCGCAGTAATACATCCACCTGATGGACCACCAGTTTGAACAGCTTTAAAGCCCAGGTTATTTTCGATTCCACCGCCGATATCGTAAATGATGTCCCTTAAGGGGATACCCATAGGCACCTCTATAAGGCCGGTGTTGCGAATCTTTCCGGTCAGAGCAAAAACCTTGGTGCCCTTGCTGGTTTCAGAACCCAGCGAGGCGAACCACTCGGCTCCTTTCCGAAGAATAAAAGGCAGATTGGCCAGGGTTTCAACGTTGTTTATAACTGTGGGTTTATCCCAAAGCCCCTTGGCAGCAGGAAAAGGCGGCTTAGCCCTCGGCATGCCGCGCTGGCCTTCGATAGAGGCGATGAGCGCAGTTTCTTCGCCGCAGACAAAAGCGCCAGCCCCAAGCTTAACCTTGATGTCGAAATCAAAAGAGGTTCCGTGAATTCCCTTGCCGAGAAAACCATGATCACGGGCCTGGCTAAGAGCTCTATGAAGCCGTTCAACTGCCAGAGGATATTCTGCTCTTATATACACATATCCCTTGTTTGCCCCAATAGCATATGCTGCGATGCTCATTCCTTCGATAACGGCGTGCGGATTGCCTTCGATAACCGAACGGTCCATGAAGGCCCCGGGGTCGCCCTCGTCTGCATTACAGATTATGTATTTCTGGTCTGATTCGTTACCAGCACAAAACTGCCATTTCACACCTGTTGGAAAACCTGCGCCACCTCTGCCCTTAAGCCCGGAGCTCTTTACGCATTCGATAACCTCAACAGGGGTCATTTCGGCAAGAGCCTTGATAACTCCTCTGTAGCCCTCAACATCCAGGTATGCTTGTATATCTTCGGGATCTATCTCTCCGCAATCCGCAAGTACTACCTTTTCCTGACGATCGTGAAAATCGTGATAATCCTGACCTACAACCCAATCTTCCACCGGTGCGCCACCGATTATATGTTCTTTTACAAGACGCGGGACCATATCTGCCTTAATATATTGGTACGTGGTTCTGACATCATCTATCGAAATATCCACAAGCACGTCCCGTGCACAAAAACCACGGCATCCCACACGGTGAACAGCGCAATGTTTCTCTACGCTAACCTCCTTCAGGCCAGCCTGCTGAAACTCGAGGTTGAAGGCATCCATAACCTCGTCTCCGCCTGCGGCTATACCGCCAGTACCCATACATACATTTATTTTAATACTATTACTCACGGGAATCTTCCTTGTAAGTTTTCAGTTCTTTCACCATCTTATCTGGTGTCATTTTGCCATAAACCTTTTTGTTAACAAGCATTACTGGAGCAATACTGCAAGCCCCCACACAGGCTACCTTTTCAAGTGTAAACATGCCATCAGCCGTGGTCTCTTCATCTTCTGCAAGTGATAGTTCATCCTGAAGTCTGAAGATAATCCGGTCTGACCCCTTAACATGACATGCTGTGCCGCAACAAGCCGTTACGATGTTTTTACCCCTTGGTTGCAGATAAAACTGAGAGTAAAAGGTCGCCACGCCAAAAAATTTGCTTGCAGGAATTCCAGTCTTATCGGAGAACCAGTAAACAGCATCTTCAGGAATGTATCCGAATTCGGACTGGATATCTTGAAGCGCTGATATTATATTGCCTCCGCTATTGTTAAAACTGGAGTAAAGCGCATTAAGTTTTGTAACTGTAGTTTTTTCCATGTTAAAAACACTCCGTTTAAAAATTCAGGTAGGTTAGCATACGAAACTGTTATTTTGCAAAAAACTGCAATTAAATTTGCTATTTTATGCTTGCATTTTACTAGAAAAATATAATAAAATGATAGAATTATCAAATTATGGAGGGAGCTTAGAAGATGGAAATAAAATCCAATTTTGGCATAGAAAATCAGGGTATCGTGGATGTAGCCAACGAATACTGGAATTTTTCCACTGAAGCGCTTTACGAAGAAGCCATTTCGCGTAAGGAAGGGGTTCTGGCAGCTAACGGCCCTCTTATTGTACGCACAGGACTTCATACCGGAAGGGCAGCCAATGATAAGTTTATAGTCAAAGAACCTTCTATTGAAAACTCCATATGGTGGGGCAAAGAAAATAAGGACATATCACAGGAAAGCTTTGAACGTATCTATAAACGTATGATGAGTTTTCTAAAAGGCAGAGATGTTTTTATCCAGGACTGCTGGGCCGGCCATGATCAAGACAACCGAATGCCTGTTCGTGTCGTTACGGTTAATGCATGGCACAGTTTATTTGCCCGCACATTGTTTATACCGGCAACACCAGAGGAACGAGAGGTACACGTACCCGATTTCACTGTAATAAACGTACCAGACTTCCAGGCCGATCCGGCTGAGGAAGGAACCAGCTCTGATACATTCATACTTGTGAACTTTGCCAAAAAATTGGTTCTTATCGGCGGTACGAGCTACGCTGGAGAGATGAAAAAATCCATATTTTCCATATTAAACTATCTTCTTCCGCAAAAGGGCATTATGTCGATGCATTGCTCAGCCAACATCGGCAAAGACAAAGATGTCTGTCTGTTCTTTGGCCTGTCCGGCACAGGAAAAACCACACTTTCAGCCGATCCTGAAAGAATGCTCATTGGAGACGACGAACATGGATGGTCGGATAACGGGGTATTCAACTTCGAAAATGGATGCTATGCAAAGGTTATCCGGCTTTCAGAGGAAGCAGAGCCCCAGATATATTCCTGTACACGCAAGTTTGGAACTATTATTGAAAACGTGGGTTTCGATCCTCATACCAGAATTCTGGATCTTGACGATGATTCTCTTACTGAAAACACCAGAGCGGCTTACCCCCTTACATTCATAGATAATGCTGTTGCAGAAGGTCGCGGCGAACATCCAAGAAACATTGTAATGCTTACCTGCGATGCTTTTGGTGTTATGCCGCCGGTTGCAAAACTAAATCCGGAGCAGGCTATGTATCATTTTATCTCAGGATACACAGCAAAGGTGGCCGGTACCGAAAAGGGGGTGGGCAGCGAGCCAAAGGCAACCTTCAGCGCCTGCTTTGGAGCTCCGTTTATGTCGCTCCATCCTTCGGTTTACGCAAACCTTCTCGGAAAAAAGATTGCCAGCCACAACGTGGACTGTTGGCTCGTAAACACCGGCTGGATAGGTGGAGCTTATGGAGTTGGAAATAGAATTAAAATAGCCTACACAAGAGCAATAATTCGGGAGCTTCTATCAGGAAGACTGGGAGGCATGGAAACAAAACAAGATCCGATATTCGGTTTACACGTGCCAATATCCTGCGATGGCGTACCCGAAGAGATACTTAATCCCAGAAATTCATGGGCGGATAAATCTGTATACGACCGGAAAGCCAAGGAACTAGCCAGTCTTTTCCGGGAAAATTTTAAACGGTTTGAATCTGATGTAAAAGATAATGTAAAGACCGCAGCTCCCGGGGGATGAAAATTAAAATAAAAATTAAAATAAACCGTAACAAAGTAGATATTTTTCTAGGTTGAAGGCTATTTAAGAGTTTTAAAAATTTTGAGAGTTTTTAGAAAGTTTCCCACTTATTCTGCTATTTTTCTGGGCGTTGTTCTCCTGCTGTTTAGTCTATTTAGAATTTATTACATTTTTACCGGCCCGCTTGACTTAAGTCCAGATGAAGCACAGTACTGGGACTGGTCGCGAAGACTTGCCCTTAGCTACTATTCTAAGGGGCCTGCCATTGCATATATTATTGCACTGGGAAGTTCAATTCTTGGTAATACAGAAATTGGAGTAAGAATTCCGGCAGTTTTCTTCAGTCTTTGCACAAGTATTGTGCTATATCATCTAGGCAGAGATATAGCGGATAATGAGACTCTAGGAAGCTCAAACATGCCGAAAATTGTAGGGCTTGTTTCAGCGTTGCTAATACAGATAAGTCCCATATTTTCAACATATGGAATTATCATGACTATTGATTCTCCTTTTATGTTCTTTTGGAGCCTTTCTCTCTACCTCTTTTATCTTGTGCAGAAGAAATGGAATAAAACCAAAAAGGTTCCTTTATGGCTCTGGTCTGTTTTAGGGCTTACTGTTGGTATCGGCTTACTGGTAAAGTATACAATGGCCTTTTTTTACCTTTCAATATTTCTATATCTTGTTACTGATAAAAAAAACAGGAGTCTTTTTTTACAACCAGCGCTCTATTTCTCATTTTTCATAAGCCTGTTATGTTTTCTCCCTGTTCTGATCTGGAATTCACAGCACAACTGGGTTACCTTTTTGCATACTGCGGGACATATTAAGGTCTCTGATGGGATGACTTTGAGCATAGGCGATTTTTTTGAATTTATTGGTTCTCAATTGGGCATAATTACTCCTGTCGTGTTTATATTTGTAATCATAAGCCTTTTTACACTGCGAAAAAAGGTGGCATATGGAAGTCTTCTTTTCTGGTTTTCGATTCCCATTCTGTTTTTTTTCTCGATGAAAAGTCTACAGGGAAAAGTGCAGGCAAATTGGACACTACCTGCATATATTGCAGGGTTTGTTTCTTTAAGTATCTATACAGTAAAATACTGGAATGATTTTAAGATTTCTGTAAGGACTTTGCTTGTAATAGGTGGCGTGCTATCTTTTTCTGTTTCAGCGATAGCCTATTATCCTTCAATCCTTAACCTGCCTTCAAAGATGGATCCAACATCAAAGCTCAAAGGTTGGGAGCAACTGGGTAAAGAGATTAGTAAAGTGTCTGAGGAGATGGAAACCCCTTATTTTATATTTTCAGATAATTATCAGGTTAGCTCGGAGCTTGCCTTTTATGTCGATAAAAACC
>CAYWZR010000173.1:2346-5213 GCA_964462885.1 uncultured Nitrospirota bacterium | reverse complement strand
CTTTTATAAACTGTTCCAATCCGTCCAGGGTCATGTTAGCTAAAGTCGGTGAAATCACACCTTTAACCCACTACCGAATTGTTATCCGGCAACCAGATTATTTCTGGGCAACCAGACTATTGTCTGGGCAACCAGATTATTGTCCGGGCAATCAGATTATTGTCCGGGCAACCACGGGGGGATTGCCCCTACGGTGTTTGGAATTATTGTAGGGGCCGGCCCCCGTGCCTGCCCTCTTGAATCAGCAATTATCAAGGTAGATTTTCATAACTTCTACTCCTCTGCCTTCTTCTCCCGCTGTTTGGTCCGTTCCTCGATGATTTTTTGGGATATGTGTGCAGGGGCTTCTTCGTAGTGCGAGAACTCCATTGTATAAATTCCCCGTCCGCTGGTATAAGAGTTAAGATCGTTTGCATAGGTCAGCATTTCGGACATCGGCACCTGGGAGACGACTTTCTGATTGCCGCCAGCTTGGGGCTCAACTCCCTGGACTCTTCCACGTTTGGAATTTATGTCGCCGATAACTGCGCCTAAAAATTCGTCAGGCGTTATGGTTTCAACATGCATAAGCGGCTCGAGAATTACTGGTTTGGCAGCAGGAACAGCCTTTTTATACGCCATTGAAGCCGCTATTTTGAAAGCCATTTCCGAAGAGTCAACTGTATGAAAACTTCCATCGTACAGGGTAACCTTGATATCCACGGTGGGGTAGCCGGCAAGGACACCGTCTTTCATGGCTTCCACGAACCCTTTTTCTACTGCTGGAATATACTGGCGAGGAATGGCTCCTCCAACTATTTTGTTTACGAATTCGAATCCGCTGTTACGAGGGGCCGGTTCTATCTCTATCGAGCAATCGCCGTATTGACCGCGGCCTCCAGACTGTTTTTTGTACTTGCTCTGCGCCTTGGCCGTACCTTTGATGGTTTCGCGATAGGCTATCTGCGGGGTTTTCATAACCACTTCAACGCTAAACTTGCGCTTCAGGCGTTCGAGCGTGACATCAAGGTGAACTTGTCCCATGCCTGAAAGAATCATCTCGTGCGTCTCTTCGTCGACATGAAACCGCAGTGAGGGATCTTCCTCAAGTATACGGTGCAGGCCGGAGCTAACCTTATCTTCGTCTCCTTTATTTTTAGAGGCGATGGCGTAGGAGATGATAGGTTCAGAAAAATCTATGGATGGAAGAACCGCTGGTGAGTTTTCGGCACACAGGGTATCGCCTGTTTTCGTAGCCTTAAGTTTAGCTACTGCCGCAATCTCTCCGGGTCCAACCTGAGATGTGGGCACGTGATCTTTTCCCTGCATGTAGAAAATCTGGCCTATTCTCTCCTTGACGTTCTGTGTGGAATTCAGCACATTTGAATCGGCCTTAAGCAGACCGGAATAGACTCTGAAGAAGGTAAGTTTTCCTGCGTAAGGGTCTGCCAATGTCTTAAAGACCCTGGCGCAGAGCGGTTGATCCGCAGACGGGTCTCTTGCCTCATGCATATTGTTTTTTGTATTGGTTACAAGGATCGGTGTTATTTTGGCTTTGATGTTGGGGGAGGGCAGGCATAAAACAATGGCATCAAGAAGTTGGGCCGCTCCGATATTTTTTGTTGCCGATCCGCATGCCACTGGGATAAACCGCCGCGTGTGCGAGGCTTCGCGGATTCCAGTTATGAGTTCCTGCTGGGTAAGTTCATCGCCTTCCAGGTATTTTTCGAGAAGGGTGTCGTTAGATTCGGCTATCCGTTCCACAAGGTTTTTACGGTATTCCCCGGCCTGTTGTTTAAGGTTGTCAGGGATATCCGCTTCGGAAGTTTTTCCATTATCGAACATGATCGCCTTCATTTTTAACAGATCAACAAGGCCACGGAAGGAACTTCCGGTTCCTATCGGCATCTGTAGCGGAAAGGCCGGTGTTTCGTAAATTTTTTCGATCTCACTCATGGCGTTATCAAAATCAGCCATGTCGCGGTCCATTTTATTAACGAATACCAGACGGGGAATTTCGTACTTGCAGGCGTACTGCCAGATCTTCTGAGTTTCCGCTTTTACTCCAGACAGGGCGCTTACTATAACCACCACACCGTCCATGGCGCTCATGCTGCATTTTGTGTCCTCCAGGAAGTTGATGTATCCTGGAGTGTCGAAGAGATTGATACGGTGGTTGTTCCACTGCGCAAAAGCCAGTGATGTTGATAGGGATATCTGACGGCTGATTTCTTCGGGCTCAAAGTCGCTGACTGTGTTGCCGTCTTCTATGCGACCCAGCCGGTCCGTCACCCCTGCGTTTAAAAGTAGTGCTTCGACCAGTGATGTTTTTCCGGCACCACCATGAGCCACAATTCCAACGTTACGAATCTTCGTCACATCAAGATTTGCCATAAACGCCCTCCCGACGATTCAAATCAATCCAAAATCTTTTCTATTACAGGCTGGTACTCTTCTTTATTCTCAACCCCCTTGCTCCAATACTTTGCTCCGAGGAACGCCAGAACCATACCCGTAAATCCAACGCCTGCCGCCATTAAATCCGGGCTGGAGTCAGGAAAAAAATTATCCGCAAGATATTTTCCGAAGATTGCCCCGGCAATAAGGATTATCATGGGAACGGCATAAACTAAAATTGTACCCTTAAGATACATCTGTGCGTGCATCACTACCTTAACCTTCTGTCCTGGCTGGGCGTTTACAGGATTAATAGCCGTAATACGTCTTTCGTCGCCGTCTGAATGACAAACACTGGCTGACGGGCAGGATTCGCAGGACCCTTGAGTGCCTACAGCTACAACCGCAGAACCGTCACTGATACTGATAATCGTGCCTTCTTCTTCAAGCGCCATGATTCTCCTTATTCATTAATTCCTAATTCACTATTC
>CAYWZR010000173.1:0-2246 GCA_964462885.1 uncultured Nitrospirota bacterium | reverse complement strand
TTAATTCCTAATTCACTATTCCGCCCCTGCAATCTCTGCGTTTTCACGAAGCAGCTTGTAATCTATGCTGTCAACCAGGGCTTGCCAGGAGGCCTCTATTATATTCTCAGAGACACCTACAGTGCCCCACTTGTGTTTGTGATCACCAGACTCCACAAGAACCCTTACGTTTGCCGAGGTTCCCACACCAGCCGTAAGCACTCGAACCTTGTAGTCGAGAAGCCCAACCTGTTTAAGTTGCGGATAAAATTTCTCAAGAGCTTTTCGTAACGCATTATCCAGGGCGTTTACAGGGCCGCTGCCTGTTGCTGCTGTATGTTCCACATGCCCTCCAATACTCACCATAATGGTTGCCTCGCTTAAGGGGACATCACCTTCTCTTCTTTTTTCGACTATAACCCTGAAACCAATAAGCTCGAAAAAATTCCGGTGAAGCCCGAGGGCTTTTTTCATAAGAATTTCGAAGGACGCTTCTGCTCCTTCAAACTGAAAACCCTGCTTCTCGAGTTTTTTAAGTTTTTCTATAATTCCTTTAAGCTCAGGAGCGTCAGCCGAGAGTTTTATCCCAGACTCCTTTGCCTTTCTCAGAATGTTGCTGCGGCCGGAAAGGTCCGATACCAATACCCTCTGCCTGTTGCCCACAAGCTCCGGCTTCATATGCTCATACGTCATTGGGTTTTTCTGTATAGCGCTTACGTGAATACCGCCTTTGTGAGCAAAGGCGCTTTCGCCTACAAACGGCTGCCGTTTGAAATGACGCAGGTTAGCTATCTCTGCCACAAAGCGGGAAGTCTCTGTGAGTTTACTCACCTGCTTATCGGATATGCAGTCTAAATCCATCTTAACCTTAAGCGATGGGATTATCGAAATCAGATTGGCGTTTCCGCAGCGTTCACCAAGGCCGTTTACAGTCCCCTGCACCTGTATTGCTCCAAGTCTTACTGCGGCAAGAGAATTAGCGACACCCACATCCGAGTCATTGTGTGCGTGAATTCCGACAGGAGCCTCTACCTGCCCCATCACTTTCGAGAGTATTTCCTCTAGCTCATAGGGAAGAGTTCCTCCATTTGTGTCGCACGGAATCAGACAGTCCGCTCCAGCTTCTTCGGCTGCCTTAAGGCATTTAACAGCGTACTCTGGGTCGGATCTATAACCATCGAAAAAATGTTCGGCATCAAAGAAAACCAGGTTTGCGTATTTTTTTAAGTACCTGATGGAGTTGTTTATAAGTGTCAGGTTTTTGCCCTTGGATATTCCCAGCGCATCTCTTACGTGAAGATCCCATGTCTTTCCGAAGATGGTTATTACCGGTGTTTCTGCTTCAAGCAGGGCCTTGATGTTGGGATCGTCTTCTACCTTGTACTTGGCGTGATGCGTGCTTCCAAATGCCGTGATCCGAGTATTCGATAGCTGAAGCTTGCGGACACGTTTGAAATACTCGATATCCTTCGGGTTGGAGCCTGGCCATCCGCCCTCTATGTAATGTACGCCTAATTCGTCAAGTTTTTCCGTGATTCTAAGCTTATCCTCAACCGAAAACGCAACATCTTCCGACTGAGATCCATCCCTAAGGGTGGTATCGTATATTTCTATTGTTCTTTTCATTGCATTTCAGCTTCAAGCTCAAATGCGTCATGCAGCACACGCACGGCAAGTTCAGTATACATGGCATCAACCACGCATGATATCTTGATTTCAGATGTGCTGATCATCATTATATTTATTCCATGGGCGGCAAAGGTGTCGAACATCTTGGATGCCACACCGGAATGCGAACGCATGCCCACACCTATTATGGATACCTTGGATATGTTATCAAGAAGATCAACATGCCCGGCATTAAGTGTTTTAGCTATTTTATTGGTAACCTTCATAGCTTTTTGAGAATCAGTTTTCGGTATAGTGAATGAGATATCCGCGTGTTTACCATCGCTTGATATGTTTTGAACAATCATATCCACATTTATATTAGCCTTTGCAAGGGCGCGAAATAGTTCAGCGGCTATACCCGGCTTATCAGGCACATTAACAACTGTGATTTTTGCCTGGTTCTTATCGTAGGCAATGCCTGCTACCGACACCTTTTCCATATTCTTATCCTCCTTGGTCACCAGCGTCCCGGGATTATTGTTAAAACTCGAACGAACCAGAACCGGTACATTATAGTTCTTGGCGAATTCCACAGACCGGGTCTGGAGAACTTTTGCGCCAAGACTTGCCATTTCCAGCATTTCATCGTACGAGAT
>CAYWZR010000172.1:0-5230 GCA_964462885.1 uncultured Nitrospirota bacterium | reverse complement strand
ATGGGCAAAACCCTTCATGCTGAAGTATCCTATGGTGAGAGCGAGCAGGCAGGCGGTGTCGGCAGTGATAGTTATAAGGTTTTAGATGTTGGTGCTATTAGTCAGATTGGCAAAGCTACTCTTAAAGCTGAATACATAAGCGGTGAAAATATGCTGGGTAACAACGGAGATCAAACTGTCTGGTTTTTGCATGCAGGTTACAAAATCAATTCTATGTTTGAGCCGGTTATCAGACATTACCAAGGTGAGTACGCCAATGTTGATCTAGGTAACACTTTTCTCGGTCTTAACGTTTTCGTTAACTCTGCCTCACGTCTTCAGTTAAACTACGTATTCGCAAGTGGAGATACTGGCTATGACAGCAGTGGCGACAAAGTTTGGACAGGTGTAGGTGGTTACACAGATGATGTCTTTCTCGCACAATATCAGATAATTTTTTAGAGTATCTGAAAAATATTTTAATAACAAAAAGACCAGCCTGGAAAGCCCGGCTGGTCTTTTTTATTTTTGATACTATAAAAACAATGCTCCAATATATGGTTGCGGGCATCGTCTGCCAATACTGTTGCCCAGCACTTTCCTCGTGATCTTCATGGTAAAATATCTCATTGAGTCGGCTTGATCCGTCTTTTTTGCACTATAACTTTGTCTTTGAGGTTTTAGAGAGGTTAAACAATTAAAGAAAAAATCACAGTTATCGGCATTCTTCTGTTTGTAATAACCCTGTTTCATTACTCAGCTCCTCACCAATGGTATCTATTTCATACAGTAATGGGGCATGCCTATGTTATTCCCATAATCATAGCATCGTATTGGTTTGCCTTAAAAGGTGGTCTTATAAGTTCCATTGCTGCAGGCATATTGTTTTCACCTCACATTCCTTCCCAGTTCAAAGAGGTGGAGGTTGACAAGTTTATAGGACTTTTCGTATACGCCGTTATAGGAGCTGTTACCGGAATACTTTCAGGTAAATTGCAGAAACAGGCGGAAGAAATATACGATGCAGGGGAACGCCTTCACGCAACCGCCCGTCTTTCATCGCTGGGTGAACTTGCGGCCAGCGTCGCTCATGAAATTCGTAATCCGCTTGGCGCGATAAAGGGCGCTGTGGAAATACTGCAAGATGATTTTCCAAAAGGACATGAAAAACATGAGTTTTTCGAAATAATAAGTGAGGAGGTTAAACGACTTAACAGGATAGTAGAAGAGTTTCTGGGGCTGGCCCGTCCCCGCCAGGTAGCACACCGCCCTCTTAACCTGCTTGAATTGATACGCGCAGTTTCGTTTCTGGTTTCTTTTAAGGCAAAAAAACGCAAAGTGCAACTTGCCGTCAACATCCCCGCTCACATACAGGTTACAGGAGATCCAGACCTTCTAAAACAGGCGTTTCTGAATATCTTTCTTAACGCTGTCGAATCGATAGAAAACGGAGGCACGGTAAGCATAAATGCCAGAGAAGACGAAACGGGTGTCTTGGTGGAGGTCGCAGACACTGGACCCGGTATTTCCACGGAGGTTATTAAAAAGATGTTCAAGCCGTTTTTTACAACAAAGGGAGAAGGTACTGGACTCGGATTATCCATTGCTAACAGGATTTTCTGCGGCCACGGAGGCTCACTTGCAGCCGAAAGCCATGCTGGCGATGGTACTGTGATGAAAATACGTCTTCCAAAGGCAGAAAAGGATTTTTAATATGGTTAAGGCTAATGTTCTTCTGATCGACGATGATGACAGTCTCCGGAAAGTAGTCGGGTATAACCTCGGGAAACACGGATTTCGCGTTGTAGAGAAGCCTGACGGCGAAAGCGCCCTTGAAGCGTTCAATGCCGAACAATTTGAAATAGTAATCACTGATATCAATATGCCCGGCATTACCGGGATAGAGTTCCTAAGCAAGGTTAAAAAGCTTCGGCCGGAAACAGAAGTGATACTGATTACAGCGTATGCCACTGTAGAGTCTGCAATTGACGCCATGAAAAAAGGAGCGTTCGATTATGTCACCAAGCCCTTTGGCAGGGAAGAACTGACAATGGTTATCGAAAGAGCTCTTAAAATAAAAACACTAGAGCGTGAAAATCGCTCACTGAAAGACAGCCTCAGAGATAAGCATAAATTCAAAAATATCCTGGGCGTAAGCCCTGCTATGCAGAAGGTCTTATCTATGGCGCAAAAAGTCGCTGCAAGCGAGGCAAATATTCTTATTCTTGGTGAATCCGGAACAGGCAAGGAACTCCTGGCGAAGGGAGTTCATTTCAACAGTGAGCGTCGAAGCGGACCACTTGTAGTGGTTAACTGCGCTGCGATTCCCGACACTTTAATAGAAAGCGAACTTTTTGGATACAGAAAAGGAGCGTTCACCGGAGCTGTAGCAAACAAAATTGGAAAATTCGAGGCTGCAAACGGAGGCACGATATTCCTGGATGAAATCGGAGAACTCAAGCCAGAACTACAAGCCAAAATGCTGCGAGTTCTTCAAGAACGCGAAATAGAACCACTGGGTGAAACCCAAAGCAGGGCGATCGATGTGCGTGTAATAGCCGCCACAAATGTTGATATCACTAAGGCGGTAAAGGAAAAAAACTTTCGCCAGGACCTTTATTACAGGATTTCCGTGATTACTTTATCCCTTCCATCACTTGCCGAAAGGAGAGAGGACATACCGCTTCTTGTAAACCATTTTCTCGAAAAATATTCAAAGGACGAAAAGTTAAAGATAGACAACGAGGCCATGGAGTTTATAAAAGCATATTCATGGCCTGGCAACGTGCGGGAACTAGAGAATGTTATTGAGCATGTCTCGATACTTCGAGAGGGCCCGTCAATTACAACAACCGACCTCCCGGATGTGCTGAAACAGCAAGGTGAAGCCTTCGGAGGTCTGCGCCTAGATATCCCACCGGAGGGAATCGATATAGAAGCTCTTGATAAAGAGCTTGTGATTCATGCACTGAAGATCTACGATGGAAACCAGACACGTGCCGCCAGATTTCTGCATATGACCAGACCTACATTCATATACCGCATGGAGAAGTACGGGCTGAAATCAGGAGGAGACCAAAATAAAATATAAAATCACTCAACAGGAACCTTCTCCTCTCACCATTTTCGAGCTTACAAGAAAAATAAAATCTCTTCTTGAAAACAGCATAGGCACTATATGGGTTGAGGGGGAGATTTCAAACCTCAAAAGCCACTTCTCCGGACACATATATCTAAGCCTGAAGGACGATAAAGCGCAGATAAGAGCAGTTATGTTCAAGCAGTCGGCCAGATTGTTAAAGTTTATCCCAGAGGATGGTCAGCAGGTGATCGTTCGCGGAAGGCTGGCGGTTTACGAGCCGAGAGGAGATTACCAGGTTATTATTGATCAACTGGAGCCCTCGGGGATAGGCGCGCTCCAGCTTGCTTTTCTTCAGCTTAAAGAGAAACTTGAAAAGGAGGGTTTGTTCGCTTCGGAGCTGAAGCAGCGGGTCCCGGCACTTCCCAGGCGTGTGGGAGTTGTAACCTCTCCATCTGGTGCGGCGATCAGAGATTTTCTGAATGTGGCCAGGCGGCGCTTTTCTAATATTGATATCGTTATTAGTCCGGCAGCGGTGCAGGGAGATGGAGCGCCAGCGGAGATTGTGTCAGCCATAGAAACCTTAAATAACCTTGGGAATGTGGACGTAATAGTGATTACACGCGGGGGCGGCTCGATGGAGGATCTTTGGGCTTTTAACGAAGAGATTGTGGCGCGGGCAATTTATGCTTCAGATGTTCCGGTCATCTCGGCAGTGGGACATGAGGTCGACTTTACGATTGCTGATTTTGTGGCTGACCTTCGTGCGCCGACCCCATCTGCCGCTGCTGAGATGCTTGTTGAAAGCAAGAAAACCCACGAGTATAGAATATCAAGCATCAAGCTCAGACTTGTTAATGCCATGAGATCGTTTATTGCTGATAAACGAGCCAAGCTGACAGCGGAACTAAGGGTAATGCCGGACCCGGTTCGCAGAATAAGAGAGCTTGGCCAGCGTGTTGACGATATGAGCGCACTAGCGATCAACCGAATGCAGTCGAATCTTGCGCTGGCCAGAACCAGGTCTGAAAACGCCGCAGGACGGCTTATCTCTCTTAACCCACTTGCAACTTTGAACAGAGGTTATAGTATTGTTACAAAGTTGCCCGGGAAAAAAATGCTAACTAACGCTTCAAAAGTAGTACCAGGTGATCGTATTGATGTACGCCTTTGCCGTGGACACGTACTTTGTGAAGTGATTGAAATATACTCTCAGGAGAAGTCTCTGTTTCCTGAGGAAGGGGAAGAATAAGAGGAGGTTAATTAATAAATGCCGACTGCACTGGTGTCACTTGTAAAAGGAATGCAATTTGTAGGGAAGTCTGGCTCCGGGCATGCTATAGTCATGGATGCGGACGAAAAATTCGGTGGGAATAATACCGGAGCACGACCGATAGAGCTTCTGCTTACCGGGTTTGGAGGCTGTACCGGTATGGATGTGATTTCTATTCTGAGGAAGAAGCGGCAGGAGATTACGAGCCTTGAAATAAAGGTCGATGGACAAAGAGAAGAGGGACATCCAGGCCGCTATAGCGCAATTCATCTGTTATATATAGTAACCGGAATAAACGTATCCAAAGAAGCGGTGGAGCGGGCTATATCTCTTTCTCTCGATAAATACTGTGCAGTGGGAGCAACACTGGCCAGGTCTGCTGATATAACGCATGAGTACAGGATTATTGACACGGCCTAACCTTCAATTACTATGAAACTACTATGAAAAAGAAATCCATTAAAACACTCTCATGGTCAGTTGATGCACTTTCCAGCTTAAAGCGCCGTATAGAAGACGAACAAGCAAGCACCGCCAAGGCGGCAATTAAGTCTAAGCATGGTAATCCTTCAGAAAATCCTTTTGAGAAATATTCTGGAAAATATTCTGGAAAATATTCTAGAAATAAGGACGATGGGCTTTTTCTAAAGGCTATGTCGGATGTAAAGGAGATGCCGGAATTCCGTGCGCTCTCCTA
This sequence comes from uncultured Nitrospirota bacterium, assembly GCA_964462885.1. Lineage (GTDB taxonomy): Bacteria > Nitrospirota > Thermodesulfovibrionia > SZUA-242 > SZUA-242 > JALUUO01. The sequence goes on along the minus strand of CAYWZR010000172.1, from coordinate 202 downwards.
TCGAACCTCAAAGGTGGAAAAGCAGCCTAAAAAATATTTACTTGACCACGACATACGCCACTCAGTACAAGGTAATGATATTGACGAGGAGCTACTTTCGGTTATGACAGGAAGCAGCCGGATTGATATAAGCCAGACTGACGAGTACATTCAGGGTTACAGTTTGGACGTGAGACCTGACCTGTGCGAGGCCATGCATACC
>CAYWZR010000171.1:0-5262 GCA_964462885.1 uncultured Nitrospirota bacterium | reverse complement strand
CATCCTCCTGCCCCATAAGAGCAGCCGTACGATTGATGTTTTTCTTGAACGAGGGGTTGTCATCTTCCAGAATTTCCTCCAAAGTTGGCACTAAGTAATGGCGTATTTTGTTTCGCATATACTTAGTTTTCAGGTTCGAGCTATCAGTAACATAATTTATATGATTGCTGGCAAGAAACTCCTCTATCTCAAGCCTTGAAATCTCAAGCAGAGGCCGAATGATACGACCGCGTCTCACCGGAATACCAGCCATGCCTCCAATACCGGAACCTCGAAACAGTCTCATTAACACAGTTTCTACCTGATCGTCGGCATTGTGACCGGTTGCAATCCTATTTGAACCTGTACATTTAGCTTCCTCTTCAAAGGCCAGATACCTCAGTCGCCTGGCGCGTTGCTGCAAATTCCCGGCAGATGCGGCAAGAGAACCCCTGACATCTATCGGCATCGCTCTGAATGAAACATTCAACTGCTTGGTCAGGGAAGTGCAGAAGTCTATCTCGTTTTGAATTTCTTGCCGACTTCGAAGGTTGTGGTCAAGGTATACAGCCGAAATGCTGAAATGAAGAGACAAAGACAGAGCATCCAAAGCCACTAAAAGGCATGTGGAATCCGGCCCTCCGGAGAGTGCGACAAGCACCTTATCTCCTTTCTCTACCAGAGCTTGCCTGATAATGCAGGTTTGTACTTTAGTTAAAAGCGAATCTTTTTCCATTTGATCCAATTGAAGATACCCATCGCTAAGAAGTTCTCCTTACCTGGGCGTGGTTACAGAAGTTGCAGAGCGTATGGTGCATCCAAATGGAGATCGCCTGATGGGATTTGCCTATAGAAGTCGACAAACTGCCAAAAAAACTTTGTTTGTCATCGCGAGTGTAGTGTAAGAAAATACGTCAAAAAAACGGTAACCAATTAGGATTAAATGGCTGTTTTGTTTTTGCTATCAGACTTAGGCTAAGAGGATATAACTTCTAGGTTCAGAGTGTATTCGCCTTGTTTTTTTAGTTTTCTCTTATAGCCTTCAATATAAGCTTTAAGCGCTGTTTGCTGTCGCTTAAAAAGTTCGGAAGTATCGTTGGAAGCATCTTCTAAAAAAGACGGTGAGAAGGCCTCCATTACAATCTTTCTTATCCTGTCAGCAGCCATATCTTCCCGGCGTAACTGTTCGTACTGCTCAGCAGTACTCCTGTTCAACCGAAGAGTGTTTAAATAGACGTCTCTGTCAAAGCGTCCATCACGCATGAAGTTTGAATCAGTCATTATCGCTTCCTGGAGTTCTTTGTCACTTATTTTAACACCGTTTTCCTTAGCGGCGATAAGCAGGATTTTTAGTGAAATCATCTCATCTAAGGCCCTGTTCTTCAAATCCAGACTTTTTTGCATCTCTTCCGTAAGCCGACCCTGAAAAATATTCCGGTAAAGATCACGTAACCGCTCATAGTTACGCCAGTAGCTCTGGGTATCTATCGTATACGGACCGACTTCTGCCACTATCTGAACAGGATTGGCATTGTTGGTGCCAACTCCCCAAAAAATAAATGAAACGATTATCATTATAAAGGGCAGAAAAAACCACTTTGCATGTTTTTGCATAAATTGAAGCATGTTAATAGTATAATTAAACAATCGTCAAAAGGCAAGACTCAATTGACTCACTGTGTCAAGCCAAAATAGAAATGTCCTGTTTTTTATGTTTGAACCCTCAATTCTTTACTTTTAGTAGCTGGCTTATAATTCCTCCATGGATGATCTGGTGCAGGAATATATTTTTTTGTCTTTCTGGCAATCAATATAGAAGGCTTCTTGTTTTCCTTTTCAGGCCTTTCAGTTATTTCTTTGAATCTTAAACGGTTGCCATTGAAGTGCAGGCACTTGATTCAAGATAGGATGGGCAAAACCGGAGCTAGATGGGGACCTTGAAGGAGCAGAGGCTATTTTGAAACTGAGATCACTTAAGGTCAGCAATGAATTTGATGATTATTGGGAATATTATCTGGTGTCTGGGGCAAGAATTTAATTAATAGTTACGAAAATACTGTAGAAGATTTAGGAGAAATTATACAAAAATTGAAAAACAGGTTGTTTTTTCAAAGTAGCCACACCCAACTCTTTTTCTTCTTGTTCTAATTCCTGTATTTCCTTCATATATTGATTATCATTTATTGCTACAATTAGTGGACCAACATTACTCCTCTGTATAAATATGTCTGTTGCTTTTGACATATCTGCGGCATAGATGCATGGCGCTAATATCAACTGTAACGATATAAAGGTGACAAGATTTAGTATTACAAACATTCGTACTAAGGTGAATTTTCTGGGTCAGATTGTTCTTTGTGGTATAGTTGATTTTTTCCGACACCACTAAACCTGGAGCTTTGGGGATTTGATTAACCACTACCACTAACACAGGTTCTTACCTGCCATTCTATGGCTTTATACGTCTGTGTCCGTCCAGTGTGGGTCTGTGGTTAATATAAAAGAATAGTGACTTCCTTCATAATCTGCTCAGAGTTGCAACCACATGCTCACAGGCTGCTCAGGTAGTCATCAATGGATAGGGCATTATCAGGAAATTCTTGTAGTATTTTTTTATCTTGCGTTATAAGTTTTGTATTAAGTTGCTGAGCCAATGCAACAAATTCACAATCATAAGAAGAGCAGTTACTTCTGGTGACTAAGGAAAGAACACGTAATGAAGCAATCTCAAATCCAGTATCATGCATCATTGATTCTGCTTCTTCCATGATTTTAAGAGCATAATCCAAAGAAAGAAGTTGTTTCCGAATATAAAGCGTAAGTACACTTCTGAATTCACTTTTCCAAAGTATAGGAGCAGCCCATTCAGGTTCAGTGGTTTGAAGTTGATCAACCGAAACATCAAATGAGCTCGGAAGATAGAAATAAGAAATAACGTTGGTATCAACAACAATCATGGACGCCCTTCATTTATAGCTCGCTCAATTTCTTCCGGGTTGATAACATCGGATTTTACTTGAGAGCGCAATAATTGGGCATTTTTAATTCGTAGCTCAGGTGTGATTTTTTTGGGCATCAACATTTTTTCAAGGCAAACAATTACTTCACTATTGATACTGCGTCGATGCAACCCGGCAAAGTGCTTCAATTCCTGATAAAGTTCAGGGGGGATATTTTTAATAGTTAAAGCAGGCATTGTGAGAACCTCAAATATTTATTACTAACGGTTGCATTATGACATCAAAACACAACACTGTCAATAGCACTGACCAATCTTGTCAGTTTGTCAAGCCAAAATCTAACGATACTATTGCAACTTCATTTTTTAACTTACGCCCTCGGCTCATTATTTTGATATTTCAGTGAATGACAGACTTAAATATAACTACTGCCAGGGGCGGCACTGTGATGCTCAGGCAGTGGTCCCGGCCGTGGCATTTCTCCTGCATAGCAAAAACCCCTCCCATGTTTCCTTGACCGCTTCCACCGTAAAGGGTTGAGTCACTGTTTAGAATCTCTCGCCAAAAGCCTCCTTCTGGAACACCAATTCGATAAGCAAGCCTTGGAACAGGAGTGAAATTGCAGACGACAAGCAACATTTCTTTTGAGTTTTTTCCATGACGAATAAAGCTTAAAACGCTGTTTGAATTGTCGTTACAGTCGATCCACTCAAAACCAGTATGTTCGAAATCGATTTCGTAGAGAGCCGGCTCCTGTCGATAGAGATAATTCAAATCTTTCACCCAGTGCTGAAGTCCCTGGTGGGCCTGAAATTCAAGAAGATGCCAATCGAGACTGCTGTTATGATTCCATTCTCTCCACTGTCCGAACTCGCCTCCCATGAACATGAGTTTTTTACCGGGATGGCCATACATAAAGCCGTAAAGAAGCCTTAGATTTGCAAAGCGTTGCCAGTTGTCTCCGGGCATTTTAGAAAGCATAGATGCCTTGCCGTGCACAACTTCGTCGTGAGAGAAAGGGAGTATAAAATTTTCGGTAAAGGCATAGAGTAGGCCAAAGGTAAGATTATTGTGATGATAACTTCGATAAATCGGCTCATGAACAATATATTGGAGGACATCATGCATCCAACCCATATTCCATTTTAGCCCAAAGCCTAGTCCTCCCACGTATGTAGGGCGTGAAACCATAGGCCAATCTGTTGATTCTTCGGCCATAGTGATCACATCTGGATGACGCTCGTAAACCATCTCGTTAAAGCGGCGCAGAAAATCTATAGCATCTATGTTTTCACGCCCGCCGTATTTGTTTGGAATCCACTCACCCTCTTTACGCGAATAGTCCAGGTAAATCATTGAGGCTACGGCATCCACTCGGAGACCATCAATGTGATAGTACTCCAACCAGAAAAGGGCACTGCTTAGGAGGAAGTTTTTGACCTCGTTTCGACCGTAGTTGAATATCAATGTTCCCCAGTCCTGGTGTTCCCCCAACCGCGAGTCTGCGTGTTCGTAAAGGTGTGTTCCGTCAAAATACGCAAGGCCAAAACCGTCTTTTGGAAAATGGGCGGGCACCCAGTCAAGTATTACCCCTATACCGTTTTGGTGAAGCGTGTCCACTAGAAACATGAAATCTTCAGGAGGTCCAAACCTGCTGGTTGGAGCAAAGTGGCCAAGTACCTGGTAACCCCAGGAGCTATCCAGAGGATGCTCCATCACAGGAAGAAATTCTACATGGGTATAGCCCATCTCGCATAGATAATCTGCAAGTTTAGGAGCAAGTTCACGGTAAGAGAGCCACCTATTTTTTTCTTCCTGCACTCTCATCCATGACCCCAGGTGAACCTCATAAACTGAGATCGGAGCATCAAGGGAATTTTTAAAGCTACGATCCTTCTCCATCCACTTCTCGTCTTTCCAGTTATACTCGTCAATAGGCCAGATAGTAGATGCTGTACTTGGCCGCACTTCGCCTGCAAAGGCAATGGGATCTGCTTTTTCCGCATGGTAGCCCATATATTTGGAGTACACTGAATATTTATAAAGAGTTCCTTTGCCTAAGCCTGGAATAAATCCCTCCCATATTCCAGACCCATCAGGCCTTGAGGCCAGTAGGTGAGTTTTATCGTTCCAGCCATTAAAGTCGCCAATTACAGCGACCTTCTCGGCATTAGGAGCCCAGAGGGCGAAGTGTGTTCCCTTTACTTTTCCTAATGTAGTAAGGTGAGCTCCCAGCTTTTTGTGGATATCAAAGTGTGCACCTTCCTTAAAAAGGTACACATCGTGTTCTGTAAGAAGGCTTGCACCCTGTAATACATTGTCT
>CAYWZR010000170.1:0-5353 GCA_964462885.1 uncultured Nitrospirota bacterium | reverse complement strand
GAACACACCGTTCTCTCTAAATGGCCCAGCAAGGCCCTTGCCCCGGCTGACTCCGTCTTCTACTGACGCAAGACTTCTGCTCATTACTTCGTTACCGATTACATCTCTGGATATTCTAATGGCCTGCAGTATTGGCACACCGCTGGAAAGCAGTGTGCCAAGCGTACGACAGAACCGGGCTACCGCAATCCTGACATGCAGTTCCTTTAGTATTGGCACCTTTAGTTTGTAGCTGTCCAGCAAAAGTCTTCCCTCTTCTGTTCGGACATAGGCACGAAGCAGGCCAAACAAAAATATCATAACTATAAGTCCAATCCACCAAAAACGCGCAAATACGCTGCTTATAGACATTAGCAATTGAGTGCTGGCTGGCAGACTCTGGCCAAGGTCGAGAAATATAGAAGCAAATTTGGGAACAACGTATATCATCATCACTGCCACAGCCATCCCTCCAACCAGGCTCAGAAAAAAGGGATAAATAAGAGCGGTGCGGACTTCTTCTTTAAAGGCAGTGGATGTTTCCAGAAAACTGGCGAGCTTGTTCACAATAGATTCAAGAACTCCACCAACCTCGCCAACTCGAATCATATTGATGTAGAGCTTAGAAAATACTTCATGTTTCGAAAGCGCCTGTGAAAGCGCCTGCCCTCCCTGAATATCCTGCAGAACCGTCGCAAGAAGATCGCGGACAGCCTTTTTCTCGGATATCTGGCTTAATATCATAAGCGCCCGGTCCACTGGAATACCGGCCTCAAGAAGTCCCCCCAACTGCTGAGTAAAGATGAGAACATCCATCTGAGCAATCTTCTCGAAATAGAGAAATTTAATCCCGTCAAGACCAAAAAAGTTTTCCCCCTCTTTTTTAGGCTTGAGGGAAATCGGAATCAGACCTTGAGAGCGTAGTTGTTCCTTTACTTCAAACTCGCCAGGAGCATCAAGCGTACCCTTAACTTTATGGCCGCTGGAATTTACAGCACTATAGTCAAAAACTGGCATGAATTAGATTACCACGGTCACGCCGGAGGGTCAATCAACTCACGGGGTTAACGCACGAGGTCAAGGAAAATCCGGGGCGGGTTTGGAACCCGCCCCCTACTGTTAAATTTCTTGTTTTTTGTTTTTAGAGGTAAACCTGAGGTCTCCAGAATAAATGGGAATAGCCATCTTCAGCATCAGAGTGTAAATAAGCGCGCCAACAGCCCAGATGCCAATAGTTATCATGATCTCCATATTAGTGGGAGAATATTCGTAGATCTCACCTAGGGTTCCAGGCACAAAACCCGGCACAACAAGCCCCATGCCCTTCTCGATATAAACACCTGTAATCGCCAGCAAACAGGCCAAATTCAGGAAGAAAAAATCCTCCCGTTTCTTTGGCGACAAAAACAGTAGAAATGCTGTTATATTGCAGGCCAAGGCAGTCCACATCCATGGGACCAGGCGGACATGGCCGTGAAGACCAAAGTACATATACTCTATAGGTGCAACATGTACGGTGCCGGAATAGAACTCCTTGAATGCCTCTGCCCCGAAAAGAAAAAGGTTCAGTCCCATTGCGTAGGCGATCAACTCTGCGATCTTGAAGATAGCCTTGTTGTCTATCTCCACCCTAGATATTTTGCGAATGATCTGAAAAATTATAAGCATCAGGGCCGGCCCAGAACAGAAAGCCGAGGCAATAAAGCGCGGCGCAAGAATAGAGGCATTCCAAAAAGGTCTGGCAGGAAGACCGTTATAAAGAAACGCCGTAACCGTATGAATACTGACGGCCATAGGAATTGAAAGTATAACAAGCGGTCTTACCAGAGTCATGCTATATTCCGAATTGTGTGAAATCTTATAAAGTACATAAAAAACTATAAAAACGTTTAGAGCCAGATAACCGTTAAGCACAATAACATCCCAGGCAAGAAGCGAACGAGGAAAGTTCATAGTTCCCAAAATCGGCATCAGATGCCAAACTCTTTCAGGACGTCCCATGTCGACTATAATAAACATGATACACATGACAATCGCGGTGACGGCTAGTATTTCTCCAAACAGCACAATCTCTTTAATAGGCTTGAAGTTATAAATGTATGCCGGTACAACAAGCAGTACGGCTGCTGCTGCTACGCCTACTAGGAACGTGAAGTTGGAGATATAAAGCCCCCATGAGACTTGATCACGCATAGCAGTAACAATAAGCCCTTTATTTAGCTGTACAGCATAAGTTACTCCACCCAGTACAGCCAGGAAGGCAAGAAATCCCACCCATATATAATATGTGCGGCTACCCCTGACAAGCGCTTTGAGTGCCGTAAAAAAATTTCGGATTAAATCAAACATGTTATCCTCCCAAAAACAGTCTCAGAGCCTCAGAGAGTAGACTGTGCCCCTCTTTTTCCCTGTTCTTTCCTTGATTCCGGCTCAGCCGGTTTGCTTCCGATTCAGCTGGATTATGTAGCGAAAAAGTAGAAAAATTTTGGATTAGTATTCAGATCGTCTTTAAGCCTGAAAACACGTTTATTCTCTATGCAGTAACGAATCTCGCTGTCTGGATCCAGCAGATTTCCAAATTTTCTGGCACCAACCGGACATATCTCGACACAAGCAGTATAGCGTCCTGGCTGATTTCTTGTCCTCTGAATACAAAATGTGCATTTTTCTACGACACCCTTATACCGTGGACGATTTCCAAGATAATGGGTGTTCGGGTTTATTTCTTCCTTAGGTATGCCGGGCTCGGCCCAGTTAAAGTGGCGTGCTCCGTATGGACATGCCGCCATGCAGTACCGGCAACCGATACACCAGTTGTAGTCTATAACAACAATTCCATCATCAGCCTTCCACGTAGCCTTTGTTGGACAGACCTTGACACAGGGTGGATTTTCACACTGCTGGCATTGCACAGGCATGTAAAAATGCCCAGGCTCCGGCACCTTTGTAGGGTTGTAATACTTATTTGCATCTTCCAAATTCACCCATTTCTCGCCTTCTTTAAAGGTAAGAACCGTGATCCAGTGAATCTGGGGGTCTCTGGATTGATTGTTTTCACCAACACATGCGTATACACACCTTCGACAGCCTATACATCTGGAGAGATCCAGACCATAACCGAACTTCACTCCAGGTATAGCCTTGTTCGCCTTAACATTGATAGGCATTTTGTATTTTTCGGAATACTCACGCTCCAGGCGTTCAAGGACTGAACTCACCTCTTTAGCGTTCATCTCACGAAAGTGTTTCTGAAAAAATGCATCCCATACAGATGCGTCAGACGTATTCGGCAGTGCTATAGCAGCAGCTCCGGCAGCCATCCCTTTAAGCAGGCTTCGTCTGCTTACTGTGCGTTCTTTAATAAGTTTATCCTTTTTTTCATTCATGTTAATCCTGTCCAGGGTCTCCTTATGTAGATAGTTAGTCGGGTACAAATTACTACCTGATATCCACTGGTTTTACCGGCGGGGGCTTAGGTACAAGAGGTTTAAATCTAGGCTGATGCGGATTATGGCACTGAACACATAATCTGTAGACCTTCTTACCGTTCCATTCACCGGTACGCTTGCCGTGAACACCGGCCTTCCAGTCTCTAAAGATTGTGCCGTGGCACTGACCGCAGAGGTAATAGGATTCTTCAAAACTTATAAGCTTACCACTTGCCAACCTCAATACATCCCGGTCTTCCGGGTTGTGACAGTCCAAACACCAGCGCTGATCTTCTGCATGATTTTTAAGCTCGATATTGGTATGGAACATCTCCAGTTTGCGCCTGGTTGGATTAACTTCCATATCGGCATGACAATCAGAGCAGGGAAATATTCCTTCAGAGAACGGTGGTGGCGGCACAAAATATTTCGGCAACTTACGTTCAACCTTTAATTCACCTGCTTTAACAGGATGCGAGCCTTCATGTGTGGCAACAGCGGCCATTGGCTGCAATAAACTGAAAGAAATCATAACTATTAATATCAGTACTATTTTCAATTCTATTCCTCCGTTATAAAACTCAAACCTTAGCTGAGTAATTCTCGTTTAAAAATAAGATTTAAGACCTCAGTTAAATGCTGTAGATATGTGTTAAAAGCAAAACCATAAAAACACCTTAACACACCATCCGTATTAAGTAATGTTATATATTATGAAACATATATCTCTTTAATATCAAGAAGCCTGCAAATTAAAGTAAAAAGTACCCATGAAATAATAACCTAAAAAAGTACCCCCATAGTGTAGAAATATCTTAACACACTAAAAAGTACTTTTGTCAGTTCTTTAAATAACTATAAAGGATTTTATTAACTAGACTAGTTTTAAGCAGATATTTCAGCAAAAAACTACATATAGATACATGAATCTTTTACATATTGATCTATTAACAATATTAATATACATATTATATTGTTAAAAACAGTTTATACACATACAATAAGTTGTACTTTTAAACATAGTAACTACATAACGTTATAAGCAAAATAAATCATAGCGAAAAACGAGAGAAGACTCAACTGGTTATAGATCACTCAATTTGGGTAAAGCTAAAAGAGCCCTGCGCACCTTCTAGTATGTCCGTCCAAGTTCCCTGGAGCAGATTTTCACCCTTGCGTTCTGCGCTAAACACAAACAAGTGATCTTTATATTGCGTTCCACCGTTGGCCACAGCACGGAAAAACAATTTTCCGTTTTCGATTTTGGTATCCTTAATAGTTACATCCTCAAAAGTCTTATCCATAGAATTAATGATTCCGGTTACCGTACCATCCGATTTTTCAAGGTCAAGAGAGTATGTAGGATTTGCGCTTCCTGTTTGCTGGGCCGTTCCAAGCCACTTACCGGAAAAATCCAAATTCTCTTTTTCTGAATTCTGCTGGGAGCAGCCAAGTAGAATAAAAAAGACTACAAAGGCAACAGCAGCTAACTTTTGACCCTTCACTATTATCAACATTTAATAACTCTCTTCTCCTTTACGGACTGGTAGTCAGCACAACAATTTTCTGATCCAGACGTTTAAGGATCTCCCTCACATATGGAGGATTATGAAAGCCCCGGCTTCCCTCTCGCTTTAAAATATCAATCAGCTCGGCCACAGCCTTGGCCTCGTCCGAAGATTTATCCTTCAACCCATCATAACGTCTGGAGGCATCTTCAAGCTCTGTGGTTAGCTCGCTTTGTATATCTTCCAACGCCTGATAAACTTCTTGACCATCATGACAACCGGTACAGGTCTCCTTTACCATATCCAGCGAGTGACCCTCTGCTATGCTGGCATGACAGATCGAGCAGTCCACAAATTCAGCCATTTTATCTGGTACACCCTGAATGCCCGGAACAGCTTCGCCCATCCTCATAGCTACTTGGGCTTCGTGGCAGTAAG
>CAYWZR010000169.1:0-5368 GCA_964462885.1 uncultured Nitrospirota bacterium | reverse complement strand
GCACAAGGCTGCCTCCGGATAAATGCTTCTTGGCAAGCTTCTTTTCTATCTTGCCTTAACACCTTCAGGGGCAAGCTTGACAAGCAAAATCAAAAAAAGTAAATTATTATAATTTCATTCAATCAACCCTTGTTAAGAATCATAATAAGGAGGTTTATATATGATTGAAGTACGAAATCTTACCAAGGCATATGGGTCTATTAAAGCCCTTTCCGAGGTGACTTTCAGTGTTGGAACCGGAGAGGTGATCGGTCTTCTCGGCCCAAACGGGGCTGGAAAAACTACGCTTATGAAAGTTCTGGCAGGATATCTGCAACCCGATTGCGGTACTGCGGTGATAGATGGTCTGGATGTACTTAAGTCACCGATGCAGGTTCAGCAAAAAATAGGTTATCTTCCGGAAAACGCTCCTCTATATCCTGAGCTTACCGTGCAGTCCTACTTGCAACTGATTGCTGATCTGCGCGGCATTTCTAGAACCGGATGGCTTAAGTGCATATCAGAGGCGGTTTACTCAACAGGTCTTACTGATCGATTGACCATGCAGATAGGCCAACTGAGCAAGGGGTACCGGCAAAGGGTTGGACTTGCGCAGGCAATTTTGCATAAGCCGGGACTTCTGATTCTTGACGAGCCAACAAGCGGGCTTGACCCTACCCAGATTATGGAGGTACGGCGTCTCATCCGCCGTTTTGCAGGAAAAAGCACAGTACTTTTATCCACGCATATCCTTTCAGAAGTGGAAGCCACTTGTGACCGCGCAATAATCATTATGAATGGCCGGATAAAAACAGATGCCCGTCTCTCCGAACTCTCAACCACTGCCGATGCGGTTGTAACTCTTTCGAATGCTCCACAAGATGTTGTTTCTTCCCTACAAACCATTGCAGGGGTCGATAGTGTTGAGACACTGAAGTCGTCGGACGGATGCAGCACCTACCGGCTAAAGGGAAGCTCTCATGCTGATTTGTGTCCAGCGGTTTATGAGCTTGCAAGCCGAAGCGGGTGGCATCTTACTGAACTAAAACACGAGGTCAAAACTCTGGAGTCGGTATTTAATGAACTGGCCATGCAGGAAGGAGGTGTTAGGGTATGAGCAAAATACTTGCAATTACACGAAAGGAATTAAGTGCATACTTCGGCTCACCCATGGCAGCAATTTTTCTAGGCGCTTTTCTAGTGGGCATTATGTTTAGTTTCTTTTGGGTTGAAACCTTCTTTGCCAGAAATCTTGCAGATGTACGTCCTCTGTTCCAATGGATGCCTACCTTGTTGATCTTTCTCGTGGCTGCTCTTACCATGCGCCAGTGGAGTGAAGAACAGAAGATGGGAACCTTGGAGGTTTTGCTTACCCTACCGGTAAGGATCAGCCATTTAGTACTGGGTAAATACCTGGCGGTTCTCGGTCTTGTGGCTGTTGCACTACTGCTTACAATAGGACTTCCTGTGACAGCATCGCTTCTTGGAGACCTGGACTGGGGTCCGGTTTTCGGCGGATATCTTGGCGCTGTGCTGCTGGCTTCAGCTTATGTTTCGATCGGACTGTTTGTATCATCCCGAACAGATAATCAGATCATCGCACTTATCTTGACCGTTCTTTTATGTGGAACTTTCTACCTGGTGGGCTCCAGTGAGATAACCGCATTTGCGGGCAACAAGGCCGGAGAGATTCTTAGGGGCATCGGTACTGGAAGTCGTTTTGAAAGCATTGAGCGTGGTGTGATCGATCTGCGCGATCTGGTTTACTACGCTTCTATAACAATCTTTTTTCTGATTATGAATGTTTTATTCCTTGATAAAAAGCGTTGGAGTACCGGTCAGACTACGGCTTCTTACAGACAAAGCGCTGTGCTGGCCATGGTGTTTGCCGGATTGAATCTACTGGCAGTAAACGTATGGATATTTCCGGTTCACGGACTTCGCCTGGATTTAACCGAAAACCGCCAATACAGTGTTTCGCCCACTACAAAGGATCTTGTTTCAAACCTTACGGAGCCACTTTTGATTCGCGGTTACTTCAGCGAAAAAACGCATCCACTTCTTGCACCTCTGGTGCCGGCTATACGGGACTTGATAAAAGAATATGGTATTGCTTCCGGCGGTATGATCACTGTGGAGTTTGTGGATCCAAGAGAAGATGAGGAGCTGGAGGCCGAGGCAAATCAGAATTATGGAATAAAGCCGGTGCCGTTTCGAGTCTCTGGGCGGTACGAGGCTTCGGTAGTGAATTCATACTTCAATATACTGATCAAGTACGGTGATCAGCATGTAACTCTCGGTTTTCAGGACCTGATAGAGATTAAACCAAGACCAAACAACCCACCGGAGGTAAAGCTTAGAAATCTGGAATACGATCTTACCAGGTCTATTAAAAAGGTGGTCTACGGTTTTCAGAGTGTCGATTCGATTTTTGCAAATATCGATAAAGAAATTAGACTTATCGCTTTTATTACACCAAACACACTTCCAGAGGAACTCTCTGATCTGCCCGCGTTCATAGAAAAAGTAGCGAGGCAGATAGGTGAAGAATCCGGCGGTAAATTCAAGTTCGAACAGATCGACCCGGACGCTCAGGGAAGCCGCATGGATCAAAGAGCGATTGAACAGAGATACGGACTTCAGCCAATGGCGTTTTCCTTGTTTTCAAACAAAACTTTCTACTTACACCTGCTGCTTCAAGTTGGAGAGAACATGCAGAGAATATATCCTGCGGCAGGTATGTCCGAGGCTGATCTGAGGACCGAAATAGAAGCGGCACTTAAACGCGGTGCCTCGGGCTTTCTTAAAACCGTCGGTCTTTGGACACCGCCTCCGCCTGAACCAGACCCCCGCCTGGGGTCGCAGCCGCAGACTTCAAACTACAATTTTCTTAAAACACAGCTAAGTCAGAACTATAACGTGAAGGATTTGGACCTGACATCTGGAAGGGTGCCGGGGGATGTTGATGTTCTGGTGCTGCTTGCACCGCAGGGTATGACTGATCGCCAGCGTTACGCTGTGGACCAATATTTAATGCGAGGCGGCGCTGTGGTAATGGCTGCCGGCCGGTTTGTTCTTGCGCCACAATCGTTCAGGGGTGGCGGACTTGCGGTAAATGCGGTAAAAGACGGTATAAACAATCTGCTGCTTAACTACGGTGTGGATATTCAAAAGGCTCTGGTTCTTGATGACCGGAACGAGCCTTTTCCTGTACCGGTTATCCGCCGTATAGGTTCTTTTCAGGTGCGTGAAATTCAGCAGGTTAATTATCCGTTTTTCGTGGATGTACGAAGCAGTGGAATGCCTGCTGAACATCCGATTGTCTCCAGCCTGCCAGCTGTGACTATGAACTGGGTATCGCCCATAAAGATAGATGATGAAAAAAAATCTCAACACGAAGTTTCTGTGCTTCTTCGTTCCAGCAGCAACTCCTGGATTCAGGAAGACAACATAAATATTCAGCCAGATTTCAGCGGCTCGTCAAAACTTGGTTTTAATGTGACAGGGGAAACAGGAGCACGAACGCTTGCTGTAGCTCTTACAGGTTCTTTTGATTCGTACTTTAAAGGCAAAGATGTGCCTGAAAATCCTACTGAAAATGAAAACCCTAAAGATGAAAGCTCTCAAGAAATCAAAGAAACCCAAAAAAAACAAAAGCATTCAGATTCTATGCTTTCCACTATTGATCGCTCACCGAAATCTTCGCGCCTTGTTGTTGTTGGAAGCTCTGAGTTTATAAACGATACAGTTTTAGCAATGTCCCGCAACAGCGGCCAAGATCGCTTTCTTAACAGTCTTCAGTTTTTACAAAACACGGTAGATTGGGCAGTGGAAGACGAGGATCTGCTCAGAATTCGTTCGCGCGGGTCTCAGGCACATTTACTTGAACCTCTCAGTAAGGAACGTCAGTCCATGCTGGAGGTTGCAAACTACGGTGCGGCAATTACAGCGCTTATTTTGGTTAGCGTTATCGGAGTGCTACGTCGTCGTCGGGAGAAGCCGATGCGATTGATTAAACCGCGGGAGGTATGAGTGTTATGAGTAAACTTAATCGAATTCTTGCGGCAATACTTTTGCTTCAAGTGGCTCTTATTTTCTATGTGTATTGGCCCGAGGCTCAAGCTGGAGCTGGAGAAGTAAAGCCGTTATTTGCTGATCTTGATATAGAGAGAATTACCGGTATGACCTTTTATGATGAAAACGGCAAACATCTGAAATTAGCCAAAGATGAAAACTCCTGGATAATTCCCTCTAAGAATGCTTATCCGGCTGATAATGAAAAGGTGAATGGACTTCTTGATAAAATTGCAGCACTTAACACCAGAACTCTTATTGCAAAGACAAAGTCAAGCCACCGAAGGTTAAAGGTGGCTAAAGAGCAATATAACCGTATGATCGAGATGAGCTATGAAGCAAGTAATGATCCTTACAGGCTTTATCTTGGCAGCTCACCAGCGTATAGAAAAATCCATATCCGTAACGGTCTTCAAAACGAGGTTTATCTCACAAAAGAGATTTCCGCATGGGAGGTGGCAGTAGATGCCTCCACCTGGATAAACCACAAATATCTGGATCTGCCAGTTAACAAGGTGGCGGATGTTACAATCGAAAACATGTATGGACAGCTGGAATTTGAGAAAAACGAAACGGGCTCCTGGATTATAAAAGGACTTGAGAATGGTAAAAAAGTCGATCAAACCTCCGTAGATAACCTACTTAAAAAAGCTCTTTCCATACGTATGATAGAACCTCTTGCCAAGCAGGAACAGGAGTCTTTTGGTATGCAGAAACCTTCTGTATTCATTACCATAAAAACATCGAAAGATGCTACAGAGGCGAATGCAGGAGAAGAAATAACAATTAAAGTCGGGGCAAAAAACGAAGAGAAAAATTCCTATGTTGTGAAATCTTCCAAGTCGCCTTTCTACGTGCGTGTGTCTGGTTTTACTATAGAAGATCTAGCCTCGGCCCAAAAGGAAAAACTTCTAAAAACTAAGTCGGATGCATCTGAGTGATCGAACTGGAGAAAGTTTTTTGTTTTTTGAAAGTACGATACTTGAAAATATGAATATTAAAACATGGCAACTGTTGCCGTTTTCAAAAAGTTCATAAAGTTCAAAAAGTATTTGAGAAACTCTCAGTTGGCTTTTTAGAAATCCTATCTCGGCATAGGAATGGGAAGTAAGGGCTTGTCACAAAATAACTTGCGTTTTTCGCGCTCAGCTTTGAATTGGATTTGCCTGGTCCGATTGAGCAAAACCGAAGGAATAGCAGGGCTATTTTGAGAATTTTGCGATTAAGAAACAGTCAAAGACGGCCCGAAGATGAGATGCTAAAACGTTAAGTTATTTTGGGACAAGCCCTAAGTTAAAGCCATTCGGGTTTCTTT
>CAYWZR010000168.1:0-5424 GCA_964462885.1 uncultured Nitrospirota bacterium | reverse complement strand
ATTATCGATCGTTGTACCATCAAGCGTATGGTTTACGCCATTAATGATAGCCAGAATACTGTGGACTGTTCCTCTCATTGGTTGGCTGTGCGCTGGTGCAGTGATTTTATTTGAAAGTCTGCTGGTGGTCGGAAGTTCGACTGGTAAACGCTTCGGCGATGAACTTGCTGATACTCAGATTGTGGAGGCAGCTTGATGTTTTTCAAGAAAATTCTAGGTTTCTTTTCGAATGATCTGGCTATTGATCTTGGCACGGCTAACACGCTGGTTTTTCTCAAGAACAAGGGGATTGTTTGCGATGAGCCATCTGTGGTGGCTGTAGACAAGAGAAAAAATAGAGTTCTGGCCGTAGGCAGTGAAGCAAAACGAATGCTAGGAAAAACCCCCTCCTACATACAAGCTGTTCGGCCTATGAAAGATGGAGTAATTGCTGACTTTGACATCACCGGTGAGATGCTCAAATACTTTATCGCCAAAGTACACAACCGTACCGCCTTTGTATCTCCACGAATTGTAATCGGTGTACCATCTGCTATCACACAGGTGGAGCGGCGTGCTGTCAGGGATGCGGCAGAAGCATCTGGAGCCAGAGAAATATTTTTAATAGAAGAACCTATGGCCGCGGCAATGGGCGTGGGACTTCCCATTGATGAGCCCTACGGAAACATGATAGTGGACATAGGAGGTGGAACCTCTGATGTTGCGGTAATCTCGCTTTCCGGAATCGTCTGCAGTAAGGCAGTCCGCGTAGGCGGTGATAAGATGGATGAGGCCATAGTCAACTATATAAAGAAAACATACAGTCTTCTTGTTGGAGACCGAACCGCGGAACAGATCAAGATCGAAATCGGCTCGGCCATACAAATTGATAATAGTAATCTAACGATGGAAATTAAGGGACGGGATTTGATCTCAGGGATTCCAAAGACCGTAACAATAACCGAGGATGAAGTCAGGGAGGCACTTGCAGAGTCTGTTTCGCTCATTGTTGATACGATTAAAATAACACTGGAGAACACCCCGCCGGAACTGGCATCTGACATTGTTGACCGCGGCATAGTACTTGCCGGTGGAGGCGCCCTTTTAAGAGGCCTTGACATCCTGCTTAGAAAAGAAACGGATCTACCTGTAGTGCTGGCTGATGATCCTCTGTCGTCCGTGGCAAACGGTGTAGGCAAGGCACTGGACGATATTGAACTACTTCAGCGCGTTTCTATCTATTAAGATGTAAGATGTTTTTCCATCTTCAACCTAAATAACTAAATAAATACCTGAACAGTGATTCGGTAACCTATGCCAATTCGTAAAAAATATCCTCTCATACTGCTGGCTTTGGTGATAGCATCCCTCTTACTGATGACCTACCAGGTCCGCTCCAAAAGGTTAAACCACTCAGCCTTTGGTATTTTCTCCCCTGTATTTGAAGCAATAGACTTTGTTATTAACGGCGTTCAGGAGACCTGGGATGATTATCTTTTCCTTGTGGAAACCGAAGCTGAAAATCGTGAGCTTCGGCTCAGGATCGAGAAGTTCGACACAGAGCGCAATAATTTTCGTGAAATACTTGCAGAAAACCGCAGACTTCAAACTCTTCTTAACCTGAAAGAAAACTCCTCTTGCAGCATGACAGCCTCTATCGTTATAGCTGGGGATTCAACCGATTGGTCTCATACTATTACAATAAATAAGGGTTCAAAAGACGGCATGGCTGTTAACATGGCAGTGATTGGAGCACGCGGTTTGGCAGGCCGCATATACGCTGTGTCACCAGGATCATCAAAAGTGCTGTTGATAACGGATTTTAAATCGTCGGTGGCTGTAAGGTTTCAAACCTCCAGAGAAGAGGCGATCATGGACGGAGGTGGTGAAAGCTGCAACCTCAAATATGTTCACAAAGACACGCCTGTTAAACCCGGCGAGCGTGTAATTACATCAGGCTTGGACGGGATATTTCCTGAGGGTATTTTTGTGGGCGTTGTCCAAAAAGTAAAACAACTGGATTACGGTATATTTCAGGAGGTAACTCTGGTGCCAAGCGAGCGCCTTAACAGCCTTGAGGAAGCGCTCGTAATAGTATCCGGATCTTCCTGCATTAATAGAAAACGCCCGGGAACATGAGTATTGCAAGTATGCTTCGTTGGGCAGCCGCACTTGTTGTCCTGCTGGTTTTTCAGGCAACCACACCGGCTTTCTGGGGAATTAAACCAGACCTTATACTGTTACTGGTTTTTCTTCACGGGATTCGCTTCGGCGAAACACAGGGCCTTATCTTCGGGGCCTTATCAGGGCTGATTTTAGATATCTACTCTGGAGGGATTATCGGTCCGCATACTCTTAGTAAAGGCGTGGTAGGTTATGGAGCAGCCTGGTTTCCTGGAATCTTTTTCAGAGAACACCGGTGGATAATAACAGTTTGCATGGTATTTTTGACTCTCCTTGACGGAGCTATACTCAAAGTAGTGTTTAATTCTTTTTCACCCCTTGGAGGACCGGATATCCCATCGGTACTTCGCCAAGCCGTTATTGTCGGTCTGCTATGGACCGTGGTTGATCTAATATGCAACAAAAAACTGACAGAAGAACAACACACATAGCCAGAATCAGTCGAATTCTCGCCGTTATTTTATGCGTATTCACCGTGTTTGTGTTGAGGCTCTGGCAGCTTCAGGTTGTTGAAGGCGATGCATACTACCGTATGGCCAAAAACAACAGGATTCGGACCGAGAAAATTCCTGCGCCAAGGGGAATTATTTACGACAGAAACGGAATCCCTTTGGTAAAAAATGTACCTGCCTTTGACATATCGGTGACTTTAGATGAATTTCCGGTCGAGAGAGAGGATCTTCTTGCATCTGTTCTGTCAATGTCCCCTGAAGAGTTAAGGGGTAAGCTCGAGGCAGGACACCGCTACCCGTTAAAACCGATCAAAATCAAAATAAATGCATCCATGAAAGAGGTGGCCAGGGTGGAAGCCCGACGGCTTGAGTTGCCTGGGGTTCATGTGGATGTCGAAGTGAGCAGAAGATACTTGTATGGCCCGATAGCCTCACACATTTTAGGGTATCTCGGTAGGTTACGTCCCGGCCAGGCGAATAAGAAAGAGTACAAACAGGTTCCGGCAAATGCCTATGTAGGTCAATGGGGACTCGAGGCTAAATTTGATAAATATCTTCGTGGGGTTCCCGGAGACCGTATTTTTGAAGTAAATGCCCTGGGCCAGAAGATTCGAGAGGTGGGTGTACGCCCGCCTGAAAAAGGAAACGATCTGTATTTGACTATAGATCTGGCCGTGCAGAAGGCGGCAGAAAATGCCTTTGGCGATAAGGCAGGCGCTGCTGTAGCCATTGATCCAAATAACGGTGAAGTTCTCGCACTTGTAAGCCTACCATCCTTTGATCCAAACCTCTTTGCAACCGGAATTTCCTCTAAAAAATGGAACGAGCTTCTTAATGATCCCAAAAAGCCTCTATACAATCGCGCACTTCAATCACAATATCCACCTGGCTCTACCTTTAAAATAGTGGTCGCGCTGGGCGCTCTTGAAGAAGATCTTGTGAGCCCGGAGGAAAATGTTACCTGCATCGGCAGGATACACCTTGGCAGAAGGGCTTTCCGCTGTTGGAAAAGAGGAGGTCACGGGAAAGTAAATATGCGAAAAGCGCTTGTGGAGTCCTGTGATGTCTATTTCTACGATATGGCCCTACGCCTTGGAATAGACTCAATCGCCAGCTACGCGAAATCTCTCGGACTTGGCTCAGCTCCAAATCTCGGTCTTGTAAGGGAGGCTTCAGGTATCATACCTACAAAACAATGGAAGCTCAGTAAGGTGAATGAGCGCTGGTATCCGGGTGAAACACTTAATGCTTCCATCGGTCAGGGTTTTGTTTCGACCTCTCCGTTTCAGATGGCAGAAATGGTTGCTACATTTACAAACGGAGGAAAAGTCTTTAAGCCCAAATTGGTAAGGGATGCTGTTGCAGAAATTCTGAGGGAAACCAAGTTCAGCGATGAGACGGTTGCCATAATTAAAGATGATTTACGTGGGGTGGTTGAAGATCCACACGGCACAGCACGATCTGTACGATCTTCCATTACAACTATAGCAGGTAAAACCGGCACAGCCCAGGTCAGCAGCCTTGAATCATGGAGGGCTAGAAAAGAAGGCGACAAGGGACTCTTGGAGGACCATGCATGGTTTGTGGCTTTTTCTCCTGTAAACAATCCCGACATCGCCCTTTCGGTTATAGTGGAACACGGAGGCCATGGAGGCAGCGCAGCTGGCCCAATAGCAAAGGCAATGATAGAGGCCTATCGGCGTAAAAATTCAGAAACAGGAACGGTCAGTGAAAATAGATAGACGACTAATTACAAACTTCGACTGGCTTATGCTCGGCTTGGTTCTTATACTTTCGATAGTTGGAATCGCAACTATCTTCAGTGCAACACGACCAATAGGAGATGCCCCTCACCCGAACTTTTACATGAAACAGGCTGTTTGGATGGGGATAAGCCTGATCGTACTGCTCTCTGTAGTCAGTATGGACTACCGCTGGTTTCATCGCTTTTCATATCCGTTTTTTGCACTTGGAGTTTTTATGCTCGGTGCAATTTTGGTAGTGGGGCATAAAGGCATGGGAGCCCAGCGCTGGCTGTCTATCGGCCCGGTTTCTTTTCAACCTTCCGAGATAACGAAGATTTTTTTCATTATGGCGCTTTCAAGGTACCTGGCAGAAACACATAAAACTCTAAACATGAAAGATGTGGCCAGAATATTTTTGATCTTCCTGGCAGCGCCGCTTGCTCTGCTGTTGGCCCAGCCAGACTTGGGGACAGGACTTATGTTTGCCTTTATCTTCACCGCAATGCTTCTTGTTGCAGGAGTAAAACGGCAGGTACTGATAGCACTTATTCTAACAGCAGCTCTTGCCGTGCCTTTTCTTGGAAACGTCTTCTGGTCAGGACTGAAACAGTATCAGAAAAACCGGATAGTTGCCTTTGTCAAACCCGAGGTGGATCCCTCAGGAATCGGCTACCAGATAGCACAATCAAAGATAACGGTAGGCTCCGGCGGCTTTCTGGGAAAAGGCTACACTAACGGAACCCAGGGAGTACTACGGTTTCTCCCGGAAAAACACACGGATTTTGTATTCTCCATCTTTGCCGAGGAATGGGGTTTTGTAGGCTCTATAATTTTTATATGTTTTTTCCTGCTTATTCTAATGAGAGGGCTTGAGACAGCTACAAGGGCCAAAGACCGTTACGGATATTTTCTTTCGGTCGGAATAGTTCTTATGCTTTCGTTTTATTTTACGGTAAATATAGGGATGACGCTCGGACTAGCCCCTGTGGTGGGAGTTCCTCTGCCTTTTATGAGTTACGGAGGTACTGCGCTGGTTACAAACTACCTGGCCATAGCTATACTTA
>CAYWZR010000167.1:0-5453 GCA_964462885.1 uncultured Nitrospirota bacterium | reverse complement strand
ACTTTTATAGCACTTTCAGGTTGCCGCTGACAACTGTAGGCATGCCGCAAAAAAATCAGGCCCATCACAGGCAAAAAATACTCGTTGCTGGCGTAATTAGAGTTTGTCCGCATAGTATCTGCCGCGTTCCAAAGCCGCTTTTCTATTACTTCAATATGTTCAAGCTGGGTCATGCGTTATTCCTTGATGCTTCCTGATAATTTAAGCTTTTTTGCCGCTACCATTTTTTAGCAAAAAGCGTCAAACTACTTCCGCGCAAACACGAGCATTATAACTTTTTTACCAACGCTATAACTGCTTTCTTGTTGAACTGAGGGGATGGAAAACTTGAGTTCTGAGAACTAAGAAAAATCGGTCGTATCTGTCAGATAAGTCGGACCCGACGGATCATGCGCAACCTTCAACGGATTCGTAAACTTCTTCAGGGAAAAAATCAGCGATTAACTTCTCCACATCGACGAGTGAGTGCGCCTCGTAGAGACTTTTTCTGAACCCTGAGCTTCCACGAAGTCCTTTCGCGTACCACCCAGCATGTTTACGAGCTTTAAATAAAGCGTCACGCGGAGCAAGAAATTGTTTCATCAGGCGTATGTGCTGTAGCAGAACCCCTTGTAGCTCCGCCACGGATTGCGGCCTGCCTGCC
This sequence comes from uncultured Nitrospirota bacterium, assembly GCA_964462885.1. Classification (GTDB taxonomy): domain Bacteria; phylum Nitrospirota; class Thermodesulfovibrionia; order SZUA-242; family SZUA-242; genus JALUUO01. The sequence goes on along the minus strand of CAYWZR010000167.1, from coordinate 4,810 downwards.
GGTGAAAAAATCCATGGATTTCCAAACGAACCCCGCCCTATCATCACACCATCACATCCGGTTTCTAAAATCATATGTTCAATGTCTTTAAATGAGATAACATCACCGTTCCCTATTACTGGAATCGACACCGCATCCTTTACCTGCCTGATGACATTATGATCTACAACTCCTGAAAACATCTGACGTGATGTACGTCCATGGATAATTACACAGGCAACGCCTGCAGCCTCGGCCATGCGGGCCGTCTCAGCAGCCACAATAGAACTAGCATCCCAACCGGAACGGATCTTTACCGTTACCGGAAAACTGGTGTTTATTACAACAGCACGAATGATTTTTTCTGCAAGCGCAAGATCTTTAAGCAGAGCCGAGCCAGCACCCCGTTTTACCACCTTGCGCACCGGACACCCCATGTTAATATCTATAATATCTATCTTCAAGTCGTCCAGAATCCTAGCGGCTTCTGCCATAAAAACAGGGTCATTCCCAAATAGTTGAAAGGCCACCGGTCGGTCCTCAGGGATAGTAGTTAGAATCGTCCTTGTGGAATGATTCATATAAACAAGTCCTTTAGCGCTTATCATCTCAGAATACACAAGTCCGGCGCCGCACGCCCTGGCTATAAGCCTAAACGGCAGGTCTGTAATACCTGCAAGCGGAGCTAAAATCAAATTGTTTGTAAGTGTAAGATTACCGATATTCATGTTTTTTAAATTAGGAGGGGCTGAAGGAGGCTTCGAGCCTCTACTGGATAAATTCAGTAGAGGCTCGAAGATACTATCAATTCAATCACTCAGGAGAAGACGGAGTGGACAGACCGGGATGGTAAATAAGGGTCAGTTTGAAGTAATAAGGGACTTCATATCCCCAGTCATCATCAGGCGCTGAAGCCACATAATTAAAATCACTGATACTTAAATAGAAGTTGCCCTCCCAGGCATCTCCTACCCAGAAAGCATTATCACTTCCTGTTGGAGTAGTAATATCAAACGGACCTGTATCAGTAGGACTGGTATCTCCTGCACTTGCGAAAAAGCCGTTGGAATCTCCTGGACGATCCACAAGAATTTCGTTCTGATTTCTATCGCGGTAAAATTTCCATATGTATTCCACTGGCGAACCTGGTGAACCAACATGTAATTCTACCTGAATTTCATAGTACCAATCAACACTGGTTGTATCCTCTAACAAACGATTGAGACCTATCTGAAACCAGTCCTGATCACCCTGATAATCAATATATCCTCCAATCCACGGAAATGTAATCGTAGTGGTCAGATCACCATTTAGTACTTTTGTAATACCGGTTGGCGGACTTGCGATATTAAAGCCAAGCAAGGTGGTATTTACAATATGATTAACCTGAGTTAAAGAATCGTGTTCCAGTTCAATAGTGATTGACTCAGTATCTGTAATTTCATCAGCTTCGCTGTAGTATATCGGGTTAGAAATGCTTGCATCCGTAGGCAGAGGTGAAGCAGGTATACCGATGATGTTTGCGCTGATTTGATATTCAACATCACCGTCACCTTCATCTCCCTGATAGTCGCTTACCTTAATATAATACGTGAGAGGATCCGGCGGATTCATGGCAGGCACAAGTATGCTTGTTTTCAGATTGGTTGCCCCATCGCTACCATTAATATCGAATTCTTTTTTTATTACATCATCACGTATAAGGCTGAAAGAATATTCTACATTAGATGTAGAAGCGCTCAGGAAGACTTCCAGTACCTGCGGAGCTGAAGTGTCTGCGACTACAACAGCATACCAATCATTATCTCCTCGAAACGCTATTTTGCCGGTACTTAGAACACCACTGGAATCGAGAGTTTCAGCCGTCTCTATTGTATCGTTGCCCGGGGCTGCCTCACCAGGGTCATCGACATCCACCACCGAAATTGATGCGCTATAAGGAGCCTGCTCAGAAAGGCTCTGTCCCTGCCCGGCTTGCACAACCAGATAATAATCGCCATTGTCTGCTTTTACTTGTGTTTGATATTCAGCTGAGCCTCCAACAAAACTATGCGAAAGAAGCACATTCCCATCCGAATCTTCGATGCTTATCTGGTAAGTGAAATCTATATCTTCGTCTCCATCATCAAAAGCTATATTCAGCACATTAAATCCGGCAGCACTTGTGCTTACAGAAAAGCTATACCAATCTTCATCTCCTAAGTAATCAATAGAACCGTTGAGTGTTGAATCAACAGTCAACAACGATGCATTATCTGAAGTATCGTTTTCATTTACCTCACCAGCATTAACCGGATTCACACATATCTCGAAGGTGGATGCGGTATCAAAATCATCATTGCCGTAATCATCAATCAAAACATAATATTCATCAGCCGGCAGATAGAGTATCAGATCATAATTTTCAACATTTCTAAGAGAGATGGATTCTATTAATTCGCCGCTGCTGTTATATACTGCAATGGTCAGGTCAACATCGGTGCCGCCGGAAAACTGTGTGAAGTTTGTTGCAATTTCATACACACCTGCCTGTGATACCTGAAATTTAAAGGCATCGACGTCACCGATATAACCGATGCTGTCGTTTTGACATGTCTGAGAATCACCAACAACAATTGTGGTCGCCTCTGAAAAACTATCGTTATCATCAGATGAGGTCGAGTAATCAATATCCAGATAATACTCGTTATCAGAAGCTTCATCATCCATTAAATCACGCACAGAAATATAAATATCCTTAGGCGTATCTATATAAATGTTCATTGCAATGTCTGCTGGAAGCTGGCCTCCTTCAGGCGCATGATCACCATAGAGCCTTACCTTATTGCCGGAGTCATCCAACTGAAAAACTGTTACAAGCAATTCCACGTTAGATCGGTATGTATTACTTGAGACCTTGACATTAAGCACACTGTTAGCTTCAACAGCCCGATAATGATACCAGTCAACTTCTCCTACCTCAGAGATGCTGCCCGATAATGTTTTATTCAATGCTAATTCCTGAACACTTGAACTAGGTTTATTCGAGCCGCCACAGCCTGCAAAGATTGGCAATACTAAAAATAACGCTGTAATAATTAAGTATATTTTTTTCATATTATTCACCTCTCTATTGAATTAATTCGAAGTTAGTTGGCGTAATTACCAGATCTTTGTTAAAGTCTGCTATATTGACAATGATTTCCGCCATACGAAATATCGGCTGGCTATCAGGATTATCTTCCGGAACCTGTGCAATATAAAATCGGATAAGATTGTCTCCGGGGTTTAAAGTCTGCATACCAGGCTCTGTATGTCCGGCTGTTTCCATAACATGAATATTTGATACGTTGAAAGAATACTGCCGCACATATGAAGGCATGGATGTGCCCTGATCTATAGGCACAAGGCCTTCGTCTTTAATATCATAGTTGTAACTATATCTTTCCCTTATTTTGGGATCATTCGAAAGAACGTTGGTATGCCGTTGAACCTCCAGCCAGTCTGACCATCCATCAAAATCAGTGTCAGTTGTATACTGGATTTCAAGAGGATTAGTGCCCACTACAAACTCAATACCATCCGGGATACCATCTTTATCTGTATCCGGCACACGCCTGTCAGTGCCCTTAACATACTCCTCACAATCAGTGAGACCATCGCTATCCGTGTCAGGCCATATACCATCCGGCATCAAATCACATGGGCTATCCTGTACCAACGGATCTAGTTCACGGCCTGGAGAACTTACAGATATTTCGAAAAAATCGCTCAATCCATCGCCGTCAGTATCCCGGAGGTTTATATCTGTTCCATACTCAACTTCCTGCTCGTCAATAAGACCGTCGCCGTCACTGTCAACATAAACCAGTTCCACTCCAGGTCTTACATTGTAATTATATGCAAGCAGGTATTTGATTTTATACTCAACCGTTAACCTCATATCAACGATATTTATAAAATCGATACTTTCTGCCGTATCAAAAAGCCGGAACTGTCCTTCGCCACGATCCGCCATACCCTGAAGCGTATCTTCAGCCATTGCCTGAGCTGCCAACCCGTCCGCATCCGTACCAAACATTCCAAGCAGAAGAAATGTGTGAAAGTTGAAACTTCCAACACCGCTTTCGATTGCCATATCGTAGATATCACCTACACTGTTCCATATATCGAAGTTACTCTGAGTTCCGGCCCCTGTATTTGGCATCCCATCACTTAAGAAGATCACAATATATTTTGTTCGGACCAGGCTTTCTCCATTCTCAGTATCCCGGATATCCCTTTCGATGTCACTATAGATTTCTGTCAATGTTCCAAGGTAATCAGTAGTGGTATCATTTCGTGCTGCATCCAGAACTCTGTTTAGTTCGTCAGGATCCTTGGTAAAGCCTCCTCTACCGTCAATTGTTCTTGTGCGGGCAAACACGTTGTTGCTCCAGAGCATTATCTCAAACGAGGTATTTTCGTTGCTGTTATATTCATCTATAAAATTACGAACAGCTTCGATTCTGAGAAAGTTCGGATCGGATCCCATCTGTACTCCGAGCACTTCATCCCCCATGCTGAGCGAACAGTCAATCGCAAATAACACCTTGACAGGAAACTGTATTTCATCAGGACTTTCTGTAATAAACGACCCAGTTAGAGTAACCTTGGTCTGTGCCTGGGTTAGCTCTAGCGGCGGTGATTCACTGCATCCATAACTCAAAAGCAACAGTATGGCGCATAGATGAGGAAGTATCTTCCCTTTAGGTTGCATCACACTCATCCCCTATTCCATCCTGATCCCGGTCAGCTTGGCCGGAATTTGAAATGCTAGGGCAGTTGTCACACGCATCACCGATGCCGTCTC
>CAYWZR010000166.1:0-5464 GCA_964462885.1 uncultured Nitrospirota bacterium | reverse complement strand
GCTCCCCTACTTCAACTCATTGCCACTAGGGCTTGGATTTATTGCGGCAGTGCTCGAAAAAAACAATATTGATGTCAAAATACTTGACGGTTATGTTTTAGGGCTTAATGCTCAACAGCTTGAAAAGGAACTTGACGACTACTCGCCGGATATAGTCGGAGTGAGTGTTGTAACGCCACGAGCAAAACAAGGTTTGGAAATAGCCAGGGTAGTCAAGAAACACAACCCGAAGACACACGTGGTGCTTGGTGGGCCGCATGTTTCCGCCCTTGGAGAAGATGTTATTATTGAAGATGAAGTAGATATAGGCGTCGTCGGAGAAGGTGAGGCGACCATGCTCGAACTTGTAGATGTACTGAAAAATGGAGGAGATTTAAGTAAGGTAAATGGCATTTTATATCGTGAAGATGGTGAGGTGAAAAGAACTAAGCCTCGGGAACTTCTCAAGGATCTGGACCAACTTCCTCACCCGGCGTATCACATGTTGCCAATAGATAAAGGCAAATACAATCCGCCTGGCGCATGGTCGAGGGGGCGAAAAGGCAATTATGCCAATATGACGACAAGCCGTGGCTGTCCGCATAAATGCTCATACTGTGATGTTCATGTTACTTTTGGTAATAATTATCGGGTGCATAGTCCTGAGTATGTTGTGGAGGAGTTGGAATATTTATATAAAAAATTCAACGTTTCTAACTTCTCATTTAGGGACAGCATATTCACTTTAAATAAAAAACGAATAATGCGGATATGTGAGTTAATCATAGAACGCGGGCTAAATAAGAAAATATCCTGGGTCTGTAATGGCAGGGTTAACTATGTTGATGAAGAAGTGCTTAAAGCCATGAAGTCTGCTGGCTGTTGGCAGGTACAGTATGGTGTGGAGTCGGGAAACCAGGAGATACTTAACAAGGCTTCCAGGGGAACAACCATTCCACAGATCAAAGCAGCCTTTGCTGCAACCAAAAAAGCTGGTCTGAATGTCCATGGGTACTTTATGGTTGGACTGCCTGGGGAAACAAAAGAAACTGTTAAAGACACTGTGAATCTTGCAAAAGCAATAAGTCCCGATCTAATAGGATTCTCAGTCGCAATTCCTTTTCCTGGTACGGAGTTTTACAAATGGGCTGTAAAACATGATCACCTTAAAATAGAGGACTGGAATAGCTTCGTATATAACACAGCTATTGTTGAAACGCCCCAAATGAGTATCAATGATGTTCTTAAAGCGCAGAAATGGGCTTTAAGAAGCTATTATCTTAGACCATCAATAATAATGAGGCGTATTATGAAAATAAGGTCACTGAACGATCTTAAAACCAATCTGGTATATGCAAAAATACTACTTTTCAGTGTGAAGGATATATATCGCAACTAGAGCTAATAGTTGTACATGAATTTCACATCTACGGCTGCGGAAAGTGTTTTTTCTATAGTTCGTAGTCTACCTTGGCAACGGAAGAGCAAAGCCGTCTAATTTCTTTTACAACTGTCATATGATTCGGATGAACCAAATACTTTTGCAGGTGGTCAAGTGAATCAAATGTGGAGTCAAGAATAATGTCGTATGACCTTTGGGATGGAAGCAGATCGAAGGCCACCACACATTCTCTCATAAGCCCTTCTGTTGTTTCTTTAAGCTCTTTTAAACTCTTAGCTAGTTGCTGGGTGTCTTCAGCCGACACTTCTGGGTTTATTTTGAAAAATACCGTATGTTTTATCATCTAATTTTCCCCAATATCCTTTATATGAATTTAAGATGTCAATAAATTATAATAACATATTATGAAACAAGGTAAAAATACAAGATTCCTTCTTCTTGTTGCAGTTTTCACTCTTGGCATTTCACTCGGTTTGTTTTTCTGGGGTAAAATAACACTACCATTTGAAAATCCCTGGGGGCTTGTCGGGGGGCTCACGGTTGCAAAGTACAATCCTACCAATGACTCCATTCGGTTCGCAGTTTTTCTGTTACTTCCTCTGCTGATATTAACTACTATATATCTGCTGAATATCAGATCCCTAAACGATATTTATTTTGGAGGGGTAAAAGCAGATAATCTTGTGCAGGATCTTTCAGGCGATTTACCATTGCCATCAATTAATAAAAAAATATTTGTTATGATTTTACTCTGTTATGCAGTAATATCTTCGGTCAATATTCCAAATTACAGGTCTACAGGGTTATTTGATGCGATGCATGAAGGTGAAACTTTAGGGCCAGCTGTATCTTACATGGCCGGAGAAAAACCGTATAAAGATATTATTGTTTTGCATGGTGTTTTTGAGAACCCTGTTCGTTCAGTAGTGGCATTTAAACTCTTTGGCAAATCTATAGGTTCAGTGAGAGCGTTAGAGTCTATAATTAAAGTGTTTTTATTTATAATGCTGTCCATCTTCTTGATGAAAATATTTCGTGGAAACTATCTATATTATCTTATCGTTTTTCTGACTTTAACTCTTTTCTATAAACACCTGTTTGGTTTTTCAAGAAGAATAATGTTTTTTAAAACCATGGACATAACCACATTTTCATTTCTGGTTACTATCCCTGTATTGTATAGTTTTACTAACCTCAAACAGATTGATGTCAAAAAGTTTGTCACAACTGTTTTTTTCTTTTCTTTTATCCCGCTGGCATCCTTTGGTTATTCAGCCGACAGGGGTGTCTACCTATTTACAACATACATAATTGTATCTCCTATTTTATACTTTCTATTCTTTCATAAAAGCGCATTTAGATCGCATTATTTGATTTCTTCGTTTCTTGGGCTTTTATCGGCAGTGTTTTTGTTAAACGTTTTGTTTCGTGGAGCTTTTTATGATTTTTTTGAATATACATTTTTAATACTGACTAAATACAGGGAGTTGCAGGGTGGGTTTATATATCCTATTCACGAGATAGCTTATTTAGTAGTGTGTATTCTTATAGCTGCAAATGCATTTTGGGTCACATATAAATTCATACAGGAACTACATCTGAATAACAGAAATATCAAAGTTGCATTTAGAAGATTTATTGAAAAATATTTTATAGAATTTTGTTTATTACTGATGTCGGTATTCTTTTACAAAAGTGCACTAGGCCGTTCAGACTGGATGCATGTTGGTTATAGCTCTCCACTGACCTACATCCTATCTATGTATATTTTAATAAAGCATTATATTCATGGTATGCTTCAAAAAAATAGCTTAAAAACTTTCAAGAAAGTACTCACATATGCAATTACTTTTGTTGTTGTGCTCGGTTCTGTCGGTGGTGTTTATAGAATATATAAAAAGGATCTGCTTACCAAACAATTTCCGATTAACGTAGAAGATTCCGAGTTTATTCTTGAAAAGTACAAAGCAACAATCTCATTTTTGAAAAACAATTTAAAAGATGATGAGAAATTTTTTACTTTTACAAATGAAGCATGCTGGTACTATTTTATTGATCAGCCAGCACCAACACGGTTTCCTTGTTTAATATATGCTGCACCTTCTTTCTATCAACGCGAAGTAGTCGAAGATCTAAAAAAGGCTAATATCAAGTACGTACTTTATACAAATACTGATTGGTTTAACTCCGTTAGTGGGTTTAAGTTCGAAGGGTTTTCCAATGAAGTTAGATTTCCAATAGTTCTTGACTACCTAAAGAAAAACTTTGTTTTTTATAAAAAGATTGATGATAATGAAATATGGATTAGAAAGTCTAAGCAAAAAAAGGTCCAGCAGTGATCAGTTTAAAATTTCCCACAGGTATTTGCCTTCCTCCCTGTGTCAGGATAGTTGTCCGGTAAATTGAGCCATGTAGACAAGCCTTAGGGCTTGTCCCAAAATAACTTAACGTTTTAGGCAAGCATCTCATCTTCGGACAGTCTTTGACTGTTCCTTAATCGCAAAAGTCTCAAAACATCCCTGCTATTCCTGTGGTTTTGCTCCATCGAACCAGGCAAATCCAATTCAAAGCTGAGCGCTAAAAACGCAAGTTATTTTTTGACAATCCCTAACACTTGTTTTGTGGTGAACTCTTACTCCTTTTACCAGCCAAGAGCGAATTGAACAAGATGTCTTGTGTTCTGCTCTTGTCCTGCATATGCTCCTGTCTCTTCGGAATAGTACGTATAGCCCATGCGAAGAACCCAAAAGTCCAGTTCTGCTCCGAATGTGGGATAGCCCTGGTTTAGTCCCAGGCGAACCAGGATGTGCCTTCCGAAAAATCCGGCTTCCGCTCCCATATGAACCCTTTTCCAGAGACTGTCATCCTGCTCGAAATTTCCTGTAATATCCTCAATATCGAAGGCTAGTATCAGATCAGCAAGGTAGGGTACCGGCAGAGTCGGGCGCAGTGAGAAACCCAGGTTTGCCCTGGTCGGAATTTTTCTGCCGTCGCCAAAATCAAGTGCGGTAATATCAAGAACAGAAAAACCTATTACTGGGTTCAGAAATTCCACAACCGGAACATTAAGGTCATAAAGCAAGCCAAGGTCCACGCTGAAGTCGGAATTTGTAAAGACATTATCTTTCAGAGTCTTCCCCAGGTCCTCTGCGGCAAGATCTGTTATTGTAAGTGCTTCATTAAACGATGTTCTTTGAATCCATTTTCCGCCGACTCCAACTCTTAATCCATCAACAGGCAAAGCAAATGAAGCGCCAGCTACTGGTCCATATTCGTACCCCCCGTTCACCTCTAAAACAGTGCCTAAATTAGGACTGCGAAGGCGGGCGTCAACAGTTCCCTGTCCCAGAAAACCTACAGCGTAGTCTTTAATAGCCACATTTGGAAATATCGAAGTTCTGGCATGTACTAGTTTTCCCTGGTTTTTTGTGAAAACATCAGAGAGAGCCTCATTTCTTGCATTGCCGATATCCTCCACGTTTTGTGCATCATCAATATCTGAATATATACTCATAATGTTGCTGTTACCTTCAACAAGAGGGTTAATCACGTTAATTTGAACACCCATGTCATGAAGACCGGCCGGGTTATAAAAAACAGCCTCTACATCCCCTCCTACTGCCGTAAAAGCGCCTCCCATTCCCAGTGAGCGCATTCCTCTGTAAAGACGAGAATAGCTGTTTGTCTGAGCATTGGCAGTATAGACTCCGGCTGCCAGAACAAAAATGCCGGTGACAAAAGCGCATACAATCAGTGCTTTGCTTTTTTTAATTATCATTTTTTTATTATGCCCCCGATTCATAGTTTGCAAGATAATTTGTAAGATCCTGTGCACTCACTTCACCTTGTCCGTCATAGTTTATTCCAGAACTATTTGCATCGCCTGATACGATAAGATTTATCTCATCAGTTACATCGGCGCTGAAACCGGCAGTGACAATGTTGTCTAGAACATTTTTCACATCCTCAGCCACAGCTCCAACAATTTCATCGATTACACCAGAGTTTTCTGTAAGTGCAAGAGTTTTTGCATCAGTTGTAGTGATGCCGTTTGATATGTCGCCACCAACTTGCTGCACACCG
>CAYWZR010000165.1:0-5466 GCA_964462885.1 uncultured Nitrospirota bacterium | reverse complement strand
GGAGTACAGATCGCTATGGATTAGAAACAACCAATATTAATTCCGGCCCAGATGTTTATGGAGCTAGCTCAAATATATCAGGGCTTACGCCGAATACTACGTATCATTATCGGTTTGTAGTTTCTAATAGTGCAGGAACGACATATGGCAGTGATGAGACATTTACCACAACTAATGCAACTGTCATTTACATTGAACCTAATGCTTCTTGCGGTACGGAAAATACCCCATGCTATTCTGTAATACAGGATGGAATTAATGCGGCTGGAGATGGAGTAACAATTAATGTGGCTCAGGGGACTTATTATGAAAACCTCTTTATATCATCATCGATAAACGGCTTGTTAATTCAGGGTGGATGGAGTAGTGATTTTAGCACAAGGTCTGAAGACCCATCTCTGACTGTTATCGATGGAGATACGACAGGTGACGGGATAGGCGACGACAGTGTCATCACGATATCCGCAGTATCTGGTGTTGACATTATCGTCTCTATAGAAGGCTTTACCATCCAGAATGGAAACACTGATTATGGAGGCGGTATTTATATAAATTCCTACTCTTCAGGAATTGTTACTTTAACATTGAATAGCAATATTATTTCAAACAATACTGTAACTACCTTTGGAGGTGGAATTGGTGCCTTTTCTCAGAATTCAGGCTCCAGTACATCAGTTACACTAACGAACAATATCATTACAGGTAATAATGCTGACAACACGGGTAGCGGAATTCATGCCCATTCTGAAGATTCGGGCAATACTATATTAACCCTGATGAACAATACTATTGCAGGCAATACCGCCATTAATGATGGAGGTGGTCTACGCGCTTATTCTTATTCGGCAGGAGTTACAAACGTAACCCTAACGAACAATATTATCTGGGGTAATACCGCCTCAAATGGGGGGGGTATTGCAATTCGCCAGCCAGGAGGAACCACTGCTGTCGATTCCTCGTACAACAATATTGCGGATATATTTAACGACCCGGAATATCCAGGGACTTACAACAACCTCGGGAACAATATAGACGCAGATCCTCTTTTTGAAAATATAACATCAGAAAACTACCATCTAACTTCAGGCTCACCCTGTTTGGATGCTGGGACAAATGTTGACGCTCCTTCAACTGATTTTGAAGGAGACACAAGATCCTTTGATGGGGATGGAGGTACGGTTGCAACAACAGACATAGGGGCAGATGAATTTGTAGGACCTCTACAGCCTGACGTAGGCGATGTAAACGGCGATGGGGCAATGGACATAGTGGATGCCCTGTTTATAGCAAGGTATTTGATTGGATTACCGGTCAGTAATTTCAACCCGGATGTTGCGGATATGAATTGTGACGGAAGTATCAATATTGTAGACGCCTTGTTTATAGCGAGATATTTAATCGGATTGCCAGTGCCAGGCTGGTGTGGACCATAGGGTAGGGGGGGAGGAAATGCTATTTATGAAGAACACTATATGGGGCAAAAGCATTCCCTTTATATTGGTAATCGTAACAACCCTGATTTTAACAGCGCCTTTAAATGCGCTTGCGGATGCGGGAGATGTGTGGATACAGTCGTCAACAGAGGATCTAAATGTAAACCAGAAATTTACCGTAAGTTTGTATGTTGATACAGGAGTTGAGAGGTTAGGAGCATATCAGTTTAGCATAACGTTTGACCCGGCTATGGTTCATGTGGACACCACAAAAGGCACGGAAGGAGTGGAAGCAGGTGAAGATGGATTTATAACTGCTGTCAACGCAAATAACGAAAACGGCAGCCTCTTGGTGAATGGCTTTGATGTAAACGGCAAAGGCCCCGGTATTTATCTTGAGTTGTTGAAGATTCATTTTGTCGCTCTCGATAAAGCAGGTTCTGAAGAAATCAGCATACGTATTGATAGTCTGACAGATGAAAATGGCAATAAAATCGGACTGCCTTCAGCAGAAAATATATCTATAACAATCAGGTGATATGAGGCTATTTATGGTAATAAAATTGATATCCAATCTATGTTTAACAATAGGATTTTTTGTTCTTATTTTTCTTGTTGTTCCGCAGACTGTTTATGCGGCTGCGGGTGATGTATGGATATATTCGTCATCCAATACAGTAGGCACAAACAGTACATTTACACTTGAGGTGCATACTGACACTGATACAGAAAATTTAGCTGCATATCAGCTTCTTATAACATTTGACCCTGCCCTGGTCAATGTAGACACCTTACAGGGGACTGATGGAGTAGAAGCAGGAACAGATGGGTTCATATCGGCTGTCAACACGGACAATACAAACGGCGTAATTAAAGTGAACGGGTTTAATGTAGCTGGAACAGGTCCGGGCAGTAATCTCCAGGTACTGATAATACATTTTAATAGTCTAAGCAGCACTGGCCAGAGCGCAATAGACCTTACGGTTGATATCCTTGCCAACGAAATAGGAGTCCCAATAGGTACGCCTAATGGGATAAATGGCACCATAACTGTAGCTGATAACAATCCCCCTTCAGCTTTTCAACTTCTCTATCCGACCGATGAACAGACTGGGCTTGGGACGACAGTCGAATTCAGTTGGAAGAAATCTACCGACCCTGATGGCAAGCCTGTAACGTATGACCTTTATTATTGTGATGACCCTAATCCTGAAAATTGCGCAGCCGTTGGAGTAGTTGCTGAAACGAGCTTTCAGCTGCCAACTATGAAAAGATATTACGCTGGAATATTGCTTTTTGGGATAGTCGTTGCAGGTGGCATAAGCCGCAGAAGAAGGATAGTGTTGTTGATGATAGGAATGATTATTTTGTCTGGCATGATTTCGGTATCATGCGGCGACAAAAAGAAAGATATATCAATAAGTAATGAGGGTAATGAAGACACTTCAGGTGGTAAAAAAGGTGAAAGCACACCAAGTGATGAGATTCGTTATACAGTATCAGTTTTTAACACAGGCACTACTTACTTTTGGAAGGTAATAGCAAAGGACGGCGATGGGGAAGAAACAGAGAGCGAAGTATGGAGCTTTACTACACAATATTGACCAACTCAATTTTTATCGAAAACCTCTAATATTATCCCGCCGCGATGATGCGCGAATACCATCTTATCTTTGAGCATCATTCAGAGATAAGTATGGATTACGACAACCATCCTTCATCTGTATATATTCGCTCAACATCTACCTTTAGCAATAAATTCACCTTCGTGAATAAGTTTTAGTTCTCCCTTTTTTTTTGATAATTTTGAGGGAACTAATTCACCACTACCGGAAAAACTTTCCCATACTGGTAATAGTTTCCCCCTTTGTTCCATAGCAAAAGCGCCTGTTTAAACCCTGCATAGAGTTGGCACGGTCGTTGCTCTAGCCATGGCATGAACACATCGAATGTTTTGTTATCAGGCAATTCCGGTTTGGATGCTATCGGTTTCAGCAGCACGTCCGCATATAAACCTAAACCTTCAGAAGGGATACAGTCAGAACAAGGCTCAGTAAAATCATTTAAACGAGCACTGGAAGAGCAGGGTGCCAAGTCCGGGGACACAAATACTGACCTTAAAGAAGTTAAGTCTTCAGAAACAAAAGAAGAGACAGAAGCTTCTTCATACGACTCGGCAGAGCAAAATACCCGAGCTGAGGAAAACAATGATGATCAAGTTCCCGTCGCTCCTGTTTTAACCCCGTTAATTACAATGACAGTAATGCCTGAGTCAGAAGCAAATTTGGGAGATGCTGATACTCCTTTACAAAGTAGTTATGTCTTGGCTGTGATGCAGACAGAAGAAAGTACTAAGGGCGAAACAGGAACTGGCAATAAAGCCAATATCGGTGCAAACATCCCTACCGAGCCTCTTCAAACATTAACAGAAAATAAATTTTTATATAATTTAAATAACTTAAATAATTTAAACAACTTAAATACAACTATTGACAGCACGGTCAGAGGCGAAAATACTGATGCCAGAGCTGTCCTTCCTGGTATTCTTTCAGCTATGAAAGAGGAAAAGAATGCTGATAAAAAAGGAGCAGTAAGTGCCGATAGTACAACCATATCTATGGCTAAAGGTGGCAAAGGTGAAGCCCTGGATATAAGCACCCTGCTTGTTCGCTACGGGGGAAATACGCAAAATGATTTAAACAGTAAAAACGGGCAGGCAGGCAGTGCTGCAAATAATAGTCTTAGCTCCGAGGATATTACAATTTTAAAGTCTGGCGATAAAACAGCGGTTTCAGTTGGTAAAGATCTGCAAGGTGAAACGCAGTCTGTAGATATCCGAAAATCGCTTAATCCTGTTAAGCCCCAACAGGAACAGCTAACTCAAGGTGATCTAAAACATGCTGATGCGCAAAAAAATCAACTCTCAGCCGCTTTTGGTCAGGAAGATGCCAGGAGTACTCTTGAGTCTTTAGGCTCTAAAAAATCAGGAGATGAGTTAAATGTTTCGAATCTGAAAGGTACGGTGCAAGTAGGAGCTGAAAGCTCCGCTGGCATATCTATCTCTGAAACTGGCAAAACTGATGCAAAGCATCCAATGCAGGATGTCAGCACCAAGATTATTGAACAAGTGCGTGAACCCCTGGTGCAAGCCGTGAAAAAAGGTGTTGATCATATTCAGCTACGTTTGAAACCTGACGGGCTGGGCGAGCTGCGTATTGATCTGCGGGTTCATGGTGGTAAACTCAACATGCAAATTATCACTGATAATGTGACAACAAGGCATCTGCTGGAATTCGGCCTTCCAGAGTTAAAGGGACAGCTTGCAGGCAGCGGCATATCAGTGGGAAATACAAACGTTGAGCATAATGAAGGCAGGGGTGAAAACAAAAACCAGCCAGGATACAAACAGGACTCTCAGGATCGAAATAATAACAAAAAGGGAAATCAGGATTTCCGTGAATATTTTGCGTGAAAAATGGAATTACGAATTTTTAATTTTTAATTCTAAACTCTAAATTCTCAAAGGAGGTATATTTGCTTTGTTAGATATAGCAGGAATAAGCACAGTGGAAAGTGTTGCGACACAACCAACCACTGCCAAAGATGAGTTGGGCAAAGAAGAGTTCCTAAAGCTTTTTCTCTCACAGCTAAAGGCACAGGATCCACTCAAACCAATGGATAGCACTGATTTTACAGCGCAGCTTGCTCAGTTTAGTTCATTAGAGCAGTTGTTTAACACAAACGAAACACTCGAAAATCTTTTTGAACTTCAGGGCACACAGGTCGAATTACAGGCTTCGTCTCTGATAGGTAAAAATGTTCTTGCCGATGGAAGCGCTGTATCTATCAAAGAGGTTGGTGGCGGCACTGATCTTAATTACCTGATGGAAGGTGACGCAGTCAGCGTAGATGTAAGTATATACGACGCTTCCGGGGATCTTGTAAAAACCATAAGCAGTGCTGCCCAGGGTGCCGGAAGGCAGGATACACCTGTGCGTCCGATGCGGTGAATATAATCCTCCGCATGGCCGGG
>CAYWZR010000164.1:0-5491 GCA_964462885.1 uncultured Nitrospirota bacterium | reverse complement strand
CTCGCCGTTTGAGCGTACCATTGGCGTTGTCACACGGGTCTTTGCAGTAAGACTATCATAAGCAAAACGTCCTACAGCACATATAAAAGAATTGGGTTTTTGCGAGGTTATTTTTAGTACCATGCCGTCTTTTTCGCTCACCTCAATAGGACATGCCGTGCCGCAAAGAGTACAGAGAGTATCTGTCTTGAACAGCTCCCATTCTCTGCCTTTCTGGCGGCGGCCAGACTCAAGAATAGCGTTAACAGGACATGCATCAAGACAGCTACCGCAGAAGGTGCAGTCTGTTTCGTGTAAGGGTTTGTCGAGCTCGGTGGTGACTTTAGAGCCTACACCGCGGCCCATAATCTCAAGAATATTGGTGTTCTGGGCATTACAGACACGCACACATTTACCGCATAGAATGCAGTAGTTTGGATCGCGTTCAATAAAACCGTTAGAGTCGTCTATCTCGAAATCGAACGACTTACGAGCATAGTCGGAATCCCTCACGTCCAACTGGTACGCCAGATCCTGAAGCCAACAGACACCGGCCTTGGGACAGGTCATACAGTCCAGCGGATGCATGGATAAAATGAGATCTATAACCATTTTCCTTAGATCTTTGATCTGCTTGGAATCGGTTGTTATCTTCAATCCCTCTTTGGTTTTCATGGTACATGCGGTATTTGGTGCCCGCATCCCCTCTACTTCGACCACGCACATGCGGCATGCGCCTACACCACGCATATGCTCGAGGTGACAAAGATTAGGGATTTTAATTCCAACCGAACTGGCGGCATCCACAAGGTTAAGCCCCTCGGGAACCTGCACTGTCAGGCCGTCTATTTCCATTTTAATTAGTTTATCTTCTGCCATGCTTCGTATCTCCTTGGAATTTGTTCTGATTCTGTTTCTGTTTATGGTTGGCTTTACTTTATTGTTTTAATCGGTTCTGCCGGAGAAAGCCTCAACAGCGTCCACAGGACAAACCTCACGGCAGGCATCACACTTTACACATCTTTTTTGCCTAACACGAAACGGCATATAACCAAGTACGTAGCCTGTTCTTTTCTCTCCAACAATAGCGAAGTCTTTGCAGGCAATCAGGCAATCTCCACACATTGTGCATTTGTCAGTATTTATATTATAGGTTGTAAGAGCCGTACACTCCATGTGACGACAAAGGCCTTTCTCGTAATGCTCGAGCAATTCATCGCGGTTCTCATTTAAGGCTTCTTTTAAGGTCTTAGCCACATCCTTGCCTTTTTTACACCTGGAGCCTATCAACATCTCTGTGGCAATACGGTCTAGGTGTGAAACAATCGAGTCGCTGCCTTCTCCTTCTGATAGTCTTTTAAGCATATCAAGGGCTTCGTATGAACCCAGCATGCAAGGGTGGCATTTGGCACACATTTTTTCTTCGAGAAAATCTCCCCATTCCTTAATAGACCTCTGAACAGGGCATTCAAGCACAACCTCGGCAACATTGGCGACCGGGGCCTCTGTGTTTTCTGCTTCGTTAACTGTCGACACTTAATCCAGCCTCCTTTTCTTCAGGCTTTTTTTTAAGCTTTTCTTCAAGCTTTTTCTCTATTCCTGCTCTTGGGTCTTTATCAATCTTTACCGCGTTGGTAGGACAAACTGCATAACATGCTTTGCATTTAGTGCAGTAATCATTGTCGATATAGAACTTATTTCTGGTTTCTATAACTGCATCAAAAGCGCATGCCTGCTCGCAGAGCCCGCATGCAATACAATCGATCTGATCGATACTGTAGAGACCTAATCCTCGGCAGGTCTTAGCCTGGCAGTATTTATCGTGGATATGTTCCTCATACTCTTGTCTGAAATATTTAAGTGTGGAAAGCACCGGATTAGGTGCAGACTGGCCAAGTCCGCAAAGTGAACCTTCCTGGATTTCGCTACCGAGCTTCTCTAACCTGTCCAGGTCTTCAGGCACTCCTTTGCCACTTGTGATTCTTTCTAGTATTTCTAGCATGTGATAAGTTCCAATACGACATGGCGGACATTTACCGCAAGACTCTGACTGTGTAAAGGAGAGGAAGAACTTTGCCACATCCACCATGCAATTATCCTCGTCCAGTACGACCATTCCGCCAGAACCCATCATAGAACCGACTTCTTTCAGTGAATCAAAGTCCACCTTCATATTCAACATATCAGCTGGCAGACAACCGCCCGAAGGGCCTCCGGTCTGTATAGCCTTGAATTTTTTATCGTTTAGAACACCGCCACCTATATCGTAAATAATCTCCTGCAAAGTAATGCCCATCGGTACTTCGACCAGGCCGGTGTTCTTTACTTTTCCGGTCAGTGCAAAAACCTTAGTGCCAGGGGAATTTTCGGTTCCGATTGTAAGGAAATGGTCAGCTCCTTTGTCAATAATATAGGGAACGCAGGCATAGGTTTCTATATTGTTCAGGTTGCTTGGATATCCCCAAAGACCTCCCCCGCTTTGTGATAAACGTGGTGGACGCGGTCTGGGATATCCCCGCTCTCCTTCAATTGAAGCCACAAGAGCGGTTGATTCACCACAAACAAAAGCACCTGCTCCTTCGCGTACGGATACAGTAAAATTAAATCCTGTGCCCAGAATATTGCGCCCAAGCAATCCCATCTCTTCGGCCTGTGCTATCGCCGCTTCCAAGTGTCTAACCGCCATCGGATATTCATGGCGTACATATGTAATTCCGTATTCAGAGCCTATGGCATGGGCACAAATCAACATCCCTTCCAGAAGACTGTGAGGGTCACCCTCCATAATCGATCTGTCCATGAACGCGCCTGGATCTCCTTCATCACCGTTTGCGATCACAAATTTTACAGGATTTTTATCTGATTTCGTATGAGCCCATTTTTTACCGGCAGGAAAGCCCGCACCACCGCGGCCTCGAAGGTTGGCCTTATCCACCTCAGCAAGAGTTTGGTCAGGGGTCATTTCAGAAAGTATCTTTTCCGTAGCACGATATCCATCGACGGCAATGTACTGATGAATATTGCTGGGATCTATAACCCCGTTGTTTCTAAGGGCTATTCGAAGCTGTTTTTTATAAAATGGAACATCGGAAACCTTGGCCACCGGTTGAGATAAAAGGTCAGTGCGGTATAGATGTTCCCTATAAGGAATATTGTTTGCAATAGAATAATCAATGATATTTGACATGCTTTCCGGTCGGACCTTCTGGTAGAAAACATCTAGTGGCTCGACTCGCATAACCGGTCCTTTCTGACACAGTCCCTGACAGCCGGTCTTAACCACCTCGACTTCAATCCCTTTTTCCTTGGAAGATGCTTCAAGTTCCGCTACTACTTTTTGGGCTCCAGAAGCAACGCATGCTGTTCCGCAACATACCCTTACTCGTGAATCTTCCGGCCTGAACACCTCTTCTTCAAGAAGTGTCCGCAGATTTTTCAGTTCGTCTATGCTGTTTAATCTGGACATAATTTTAAGCCTCTTTAACTGTTCGGATGATTTCGTTGATCCGCTCGTCATCGATTTCGCCGATAACATCCTCGTTTATAGTCGCCACAGGTGCAAGACCGCAACATCCCACGCATCCGACAGTTTCGAGTGTCATGGAAAGGTCCTCGGTTGTTTCCCCTTCGCCGACCCCGAACTCATCTTTAAGTTCCGAAAGCACTTCACTTGCCCCGCGCACGTGGCATGCTGTGCCTGTACAGACCTTTACAATAGTTTTACCTCTGGGATTGAAGTAAAATTGTTTGTAAAAAGAAGCAGTGCTGTAAACAAACGACATGGGAATATTAAGTGCCCTGCCCAGCGCTTGAAGCGCCTCTTCCGGCAGGTAGTTCATCTCAGCCTGCAACTTTTGAAAGGCATGTATCAGCAGTCCTTTGGCTTTCTGCTCTTGGCTGAGCAGCTCTCCTACCACGCCTATTTCTTTATCTATATCAATATTAATATCCATAATGCGCTAGAAAAACCTCCAGTAAAAATACGGCTTACGCCTTTGCTGCTTCGATTCTTTTCTTGTCGATCTCTCGCCGCGCCGCCATATCAAGAAGTACACGTTCAGCGCCGAATTTACCCGGCTCGTATTTCTTAAGTTTAAGTGCATCGCGTTTTTTATCAATATGGGCCAGAGCATTTTCTAAAATTTTCTGCGGATCGGGGACAAACTCGAGTTTGCCGCCTACAGCCTTTTCCCAGCCCTCGCTTATCAATTGTTGAGCAGTTTTACTCGATTCAACCGGTGATCCCACACCAAACATCACGTACATTCCAGAGGCAACAAAATACACGCCGATAGCCAAAGCCTTTTCACTCATCCATTCCGGGGCGATACCTACAGCAGGCAGGTCAGAAATATCATCACCCAAACCGCCTTCCTCAACCATCTCTGTGGCCACAGTCAGAATTCTAGTATTATCCACACAAGATCCCAGATGAAGAATAGGAGGAATTCCTATAGCCTCACAAACCTCTTTCAGGCCCGGTCCGGCTTTCTCAAGCGCTGTTTCTGCTGTTAAAAGCCCGGCCTTTCCGTAAGAAGCTGCACCGCAACCTGTGGCCACAACCAGAACATCATTCCGTATGAATTCTTCTACAAGGAAATTAAAGGCGCTGTCTTGCATAACACGCGGATTGTTACATCCAACCAAGCCTACAACGCCTCGGATGCGTCCAGCCATTATTGCATCGTTAAGCGGTCGGAAAGAACCCCGGTATTTGCCACCCTGCATGTATCTGATATACTCGTGCGAAAAACCGGCCACAGCGTCAACTTCCTCATCTATACGCTCGCCTTCCGATGTGCGATTTTTGTAGTTATCAATAGCTGTGCGGACGATATTGCGAGCTGTATCCTTGGCGTGATGTTCATCGTATTCTATGTGTACTGCATCTATCATTTTTCCTTTAGGCGATGTGGTTATAACCTTAGTATGGAAACTTTTAGCTGCCTGGGCCAAGCTCGGCATTATGCATTGAACATCCACCATCATCGCCTCTACAAGACCGGTCATGATTCCAAGCTCCTGATTCAGAAAACCACCAGCGCTGGATATTCCGTGCCGCATAAGCACTTCATTTGCAGTGCAGCACATGCCTACAAGGTTGATGCCTTCAGCTCCACTTTCTTTGGCATAACTTACTAATTCAGGTTCCTCAATTACTTCAACTATCATCTCGGCCAGACTGGGTTCATGACCATGAACAACAAGATTTACCTCGTTGTTTTTGAAAACACCTAAACTCATCTTACCCTTGATTGGCGAAGGCGTGCCAAACAGCATATCGCTTATATCAGTACCGATCATACTACCTCCCCAGCCATCAGCCAACGCAGTTCGCATTGCCTGGTGAAGCAGGTTGGTGGGTTCCTGGTCAACACCCATGTTTGTCCGGTGCATGGCTTCGACAACCTCGCGGTCAATACCTCTTGGAATCAGGCCCAACTTCCGCCACAACTCCACACGTTTCTTGGGTGCGGTAAGAGGGTAGCCTATTTCACCGGTCTGCTGCCCA
>CAYWZR010000163.1:0-5497 GCA_964462885.1 uncultured Nitrospirota bacterium | reverse complement strand
GAGCTTGAGCCTGTACGAGAGAAGGCCATAAGCACAGGAGCATCTAAAGTTTATGTCGAGGATCTAAGGGAAGAATTCGTCAGGGATTACGTTTTTCCCATGATGCGTGCTAACGCCGTATACGAAGGGGTTTATCTGCTGGGCACATCAATAGCCAGACCACTTATAGCAAAACGGCAGATAGAAATTGCAAAAAAAGAGAGAGCCGATGCCGTAAGCCACGGAGCAACCGGCAAAGGCAACGACCAGGTACGTTTCGAACTCACCTATTACGCTCTGAACCCAAATATTCAGGTGGTCGCCCCATGGCGACTGTGGGACCTGGGCGGAAGAAATTCTCTTATCGACTATGCAAAAAAACATGGCATTGCAGTGCCGGTGACCAAAAAGAAGCCTTATAGCACTGACAGAAATCTGCTACATATAAGCTATGAAGGCGGGATATTAGAAGACCCCTGGGCCGAACCGCCAGCCAGCATGTACACAATGATGTTATCGCCAGAGAAAGCTCCGGCAAAGCCTACCTATACAGAGATAGATTTTGTTGCAGGCGATCCGATTGCAATAGATGGAACCAAGATGAAACCACACAAACTTCTAGAGCACCTTAATAACCTTGCCGGTCGAAATGGTATTGGCCGTGTAGACCTTGTGGAGAACCGCTTTGTGGGCATGAAATCTCGTGGAGTATACGAAACACCTGGAGGGACAGTAATCCAAGTTGCACATCGTGCTATTGAGTCGATAACTATGGATAGAGAGGTTTTGCACCTTAGGGATTCACTGATACCTAAGTATTCAGAGATGGTTTATTACGGATTCTGGTTCTCTCCTGAGCGTAAAGCCCTTCAAACCTTAATCGATAACTGTCAGGTTGGAGTAACAGGCACTGTCCGCTTGAAACTTTATAAGGGTAACTGCATAGTGGTCGGACGCAAGGCTCCAAAGTCGCTTTACAATCCAGAACTAGCCACCTTTGAGACCGAGACAATATACAATCAGCAAGATGCCGAAGGTTTCATAAAGCTAAATGCACTTAGGCTTGCTCAAAATAAAAAGCAAAATAAAAATTTATAAAAAATTGTTATAAAAATTTATTGAACGATGACATTAGATATTGGCTTGCGCTTCGCCGGGCTCCTGATACAGGCGATGTTAATATTCGCAAGCTTGTGGAATATTTCGGTTCACCGCAGGAGGTTTTTCGTGCAGGTAGAAAAACTTTATCAGCTTCCGGAATTACAAACAACGCCAGAATTGAGGCTTTAGCAAAGTTTTTCAACTCTTTCTCCGACTGGGCGGCCATTGACGACGAACTCGGCAAGGTAACCCGAATGGGGGCCAGGATAATTTCTTTGTCAGATAATGATTATCCCGAACTCCTGAAAAACATCGCCAATCCTCCTGTTGTACTTTATGTAAAAGGAACATTACAAAAAGATGATGCTCAAGCCATTGCAGTAGTAGGCTCAAGGCTCGCCACAAATTATGGCCTGCAGCAAGCAGAAAAACTATCCTGCTCACTGGCACAAAAAGGACTTACAATAGTAAGCGGCCTTGCAAGTGGTATTGATAGCGCTGCCCATAAGGCAACAATAAAGGCAGGTGGACGAACTATAGCAGTTCTAGGCTGTGGGCTGGATGTGATTTATCCTCCGAAAAATGCCTCACTTTATTTTGACATTGCGGCCAGTGGAGCAGTCATAAGTGAATTTCAACTTGGAACTTCTCCGGAACGTGGAAACTTCCCGAGGAGAAACCGCTTGATAAGCGGTCTCTCTCTTGGCACAATTGTTGTTGAAGCGGCTGCCAGAAGTGGCTCGCTCATTACCGCCTCTTGTGCTCTAGAGCAAGGAAGAGAGGTGTTTGCAGTTCCAGGAAGCGTTAATGCACCTACATCCAAAGGAACAAACAAGCTCCTCAAACAGGGAGCCAGGCTGGTGGAGGACGCCGATGATATTATCAGTGAACTTTCAGGGGTTTTTAAAGGAGTTCTTAAAGGACTTCTTAAAGATAAAAATACTACTCTTCAAGAGCCTCGTAAACCCAGGCCCAAACTTACCGGTGATGAGGAAACTCTCTTAAATCTTCTCGCCCACGAACCAAGACATGTGGATGCAATAGCTGCTGAAGGAGAGTTTGATACAGCACAATTGCTCAGCCTTCTTTTGGCGCTCGAACTCAAAGGAATGGTCCATCAGGACAGCGGTATGCAGTTCAGGCTGATATAGCTTGTAGTTGGCATTTATCTGCTTACTAGTGTATAACGGTATAGTGGTTAAACCAATAAAAGCAGTAAAAACATTTTTATTAAAAACGAGTTAAACTAACTTTTTTCAAAAAAAACCAGAACTAACAGGAGGCAACTTGGCACGCAAGATACCTGACATGATACAGATTTTACTAAAAGAGTCTGAACTTGTAGATCTCAATTCCAAAAAACTTGATCAACTCATGACTTTTATTGACAACAAAACTGATATGGAAGCATTGAGCCACGAATTAGAGGCTCCGCTTGAAAGCATGCTGCCAAACCTTGGGCAAGCCGAAGTCGACAAAGTTCGCACTATTCTGGATCTTATTCTCACGCACAACTTCGGCCTAAGCAGGGATGATGTCTATAGTCTGCTGTACTCCGCAGGCTCAAGAATAGTTTGGCACTAACAACATTAACCTCAAAATGAAATCACTTGTAATTGTAGAATCGCCGGCAAAAGCCAAAACCATTAATAAGTTTTTGGGCTCAGACTACGTGGTAAAAGCATCGGTAGGACATGTGCGTGACCTGCCCAGCGGTCGCATAGGGATTAATGTTGAAAAAGAATTCGATCCTGAATATACGATTATCAAGGGCAAAGAAAAGATTATCAAAGAGTTGAAGAGTCTGGCCAAAAAGGCCGACTCCATATACCTCTGCCCTGACCCTGACCGCGAAGGGGAAGCTATTGCCTGGCATATAGCTGAAGAACTCGGCGGTGCCAAAAATGAGAGCATATTTCGCGTTACGTTCAATGAAATTACCCGTAACGCAGTGCAGAAAGCGATTACAAGCCCCGGCAAAATCAACATGGACCTGGTTGAAGCTCAGCAAGCAAGACGCATACTTGACCGGCTGGTTGGCTACAATCTAAGTCCACTTCTATGGAGAAAGGTTAAAAGAGGCCTTTCAGCCGGTCGGGTTCAATCAGTGGCCGTTAAAATTATCGTAGACCGCGAGCGAGAGATTGAAGCCTTTACCCCGGTAGAATACTGGACTGTTACGGCACATTTCGACGGAGGAGAACCGCCTCAATTTGATGCAAAGCTAGCAAAATATCTAGGCAAAAAACTCGAACTTCCTGATGAAAAAACGGTAAATAAAGCTCTCAAAGAGATACAAGCTGCCGGCAGCTTCAAGCTTGACAAGATCGAGAGAAAAGAGCGAAAACGAAATCCGGTAGCGCCCTTTACCACAAGCAAGCTTCAGCAGGAAGCAGCTCGCAAGCTCGGATTTGGAGCAAAAAAGACAATGATGATAGCCCAGCAGCTCTACGAAGGAGTTGAACTTGGAAGCAAAGATGCTGTGGGCCTTATTACCTATATGAGAACAGACTCGGTGCGAGTAGCCGCAGAAGCTCAGGAAGAGGCGAGAACTTATATACAATCCAACTTCGGCAAGGATTACCTGCCAGCCAAGCCACCACTTTATAAGTCAAAAAAAGGTGCTCAAGAGGGACATGAAGCCATAAGACCCGTGTCTGTGGAACAACACCCGAAATCTCTTAAACAATTTCTGAGCAGAGATCAATACCGAATGTATACTCTTATCTGGAATCGTTTTCTATCGAGCCAGATGGCGCCTGCAAAGCTTGATCAGACGGTTTTCAACATAGAAGTGGGTGATTATACGTTTCGCGCAACCGGCACCGTAGTGAGATTTCCAGGTTTTATGGCCATCTACACTGAAGGACAAGACGATGTTGAAGAAGAAAAACAGGATAAGCTTCCTCTTCTTAAGGAGGGAATAGAACTAAAGGCTATTTCGATCGAACCTAAACAGCACTTCACTCAACCACCTCCCAGGTACTCGGAAGCGACAATAGTCAAAGATCTTGAGGAAAAGGGTATCGGGCGGCCAAGTACCTACGCAAGCATTATTTCGACCATTCAGGGACGCAAGTATGTGGAAAAGAAAGAGGGCCGTTTTTACCCCACAGAACTTGGTATTGTTGTGAACGACCTGCTTGTGGAGCATTTCAATAAAATTATCGACTACGATTTCACAGCAAAAATGGAAGAAGAACTTGATGCAGTGGAAGAAGGCAAAATGAAATGGGTAAATGTCGTCAAAGGTTTCTATGGCCCATTCAATGAAGACCTTGAACGTGCTACTGATATTAAACGGATGAAACCTGAAGACAAACCAACCGATATAGTCTGCGAAAAATGTGGCAAACCAATGGTGGAGCGTTGGGGACGACACGGCAGATTTATAGCATGTACCGGTTACCCCGAATGCAAAAACACAAAACCACTGGGAGAAGAGGATGGAAAACCTGCGGCAGAGCCTGTCGCCACAGATGAAAAATGTAAGAAATGCGACAAACCAATGTTGCTTAAAACAGGAAAATTCGGAAAATTTCTTGCCTGCTCGGGATACCCGGAATGCAAGAACACAAGCCCTCTGGCCACAGGAGTTAAGTGCCCTGAAGATGGCGGAGACATTGTTGAGCGACGCTCCAGAGGGGGGCGCACTTTCTATAGTTGTGCAAACTATCCAAAATGTAAATTTTCCATCTGGAGCAGACCTGTACCAAAGCCCTGTCCGAAATGTAATGCCCCGTTCCTAGTAGAAAAACGATCTAAAGATAAGGAAACTAGCCTGGTTTGTTATAGTAAAGAGTGTGGCTATATAGATGCGCATAAATAAATAGACAGAACTCTTGAATGGAGCTGTAAATACAGGCCGAATTAAAAACTTATTTTTGTGTTTTTTAAAAAAAGGTCGCCGAGCACCCTTGCAGTCGACCTTTTTTTTAATGTAAAATAGTGCGCATAAGTAGAACAACAACTATAAAACGGAGGTGCAAACATGACGCCGTCAACATTCGCCAAGGGAAACAAGAGAACGCTTGCAAACCTCAAGAAGTTGCGCAAGGAAGCACACGCAGACAAGGCGCCAAAGGTCGCTCTGCGTATTCAAGGCATCATGCTTAGTCTCGAAAAGCTGAGCGTCAGTGATATAGCACGGCTACTTCAGGTTCACCGCAGCTCTGTCCATTCGTGGATACAGATGTGGAATAAACATGGCAAAGAGGGGTTATACGAAGGACATCGAAGTGGAAGGCCTGCCGCTTTAACTGAAAACGACAAGGAACGATTAAGAGATATCGTGGATAGTGGGCCGGTTACTTACGGACTTCAAACGGGAGTATGGACTTCGCCGATCATTGCACAAATCATTGAAGAGGAATTTGCTGTGCATTATCATCCCGGCCATGTGCGTAAGCTGCTTAAG
>CAYWZR010000162.1:0-5542 GCA_964462885.1 uncultured Nitrospirota bacterium | reverse complement strand
ACAAATAAATCATAACACAGAATTTACATTATTTATTAATTTGAGGGCTGACCCTACACACAGACTACACACACACATGCAACAATTAGGTCAATTATAGAAGGGCCTTTTCTTTAAAAAACTCCCAGACTAATTTTTTGATTTCCCGCTTGTTCTGGTCCACTTCAAGGTTCAGTTTTTGCATGGTCTTTTCATCGATGAGGTTGAAAAGGAGGGCGAGTGCCTTTTGAACTTCAGGATATTTCTCAATGACCTCTTTACGGACAACAGAAGCTGCATAATATGGTGGGAAGAAAGATTTGTCATCCTCCAACATGAAAAGATTATATCCGGGAATGCGACCATCTGTTGAAAAGGCGATGATAATGTCCACCTGTCCTTTTTTCACAGCATCGTACATGAGTGCAGGGTCAAGATTTATTACTTTACCAAATGATATATGGTATGCCTTTTGGAAACCTGGATAACCGTCCGGCCTTTCTGAAAACTCGGCTGTAAAAGCTGCCTTTAATGAATCAGCTGTAAATGTTAAATCAGATACTTTTTCCCATCTGTTTTTTATGGCATCTTCATTTCTAATGGCGAAAGCATATGTATTGTTAAATCCGAAAGGCGAGAGCCATTTAAGGTTGAACTGTTTCTTATATTCTCTGGATACAAAATCATATACCTCGCCAGACGTTGTGAATGATTTTTTGCTTTTTAAGATAGCCAACAGTCCGGTCCCTGTATACTCAGGATACATATCAATCGCACCTTTTAAAAGCGCCTCATGACATATCATGGTTCCTCCGAGGTTGAACTTCCTCTCGACTTGGTATCCTGTTTTTATTTCAATAATCCTGGCCATCATTTCAGCAAGGATCAACTGTTCCGTGAAGTTTTTGCTCCCGATCCTGATAGTAGTTTTCTCTGGCAGGGATGAGCCGCCTTGAGGTATATACCCTGTTGTTCCGATTAAAAATAACATGATAAGAGGAATAAAAGATAAAAGTTTACCGGAGCTTCCTTTAAACAGTTTCACCTGTTGTCGTTTCCTTTTATTTAATCCCCACTCAATGGTGCTGATCGCAAAACTTACATACAATGCCAGAATTGCAGAAGGAATGGCTCCGAGCAATATCAGGCGTGTATCTGACAAGGACAGGCCGCGATTTATAAACTCTCCCAATCCCCCGGCTCCAATGAATGCTGATAATGTGGCAACTCCCACGCTAATGACTGCTGCAGTTTTAACGCCGGCTACAATAACAGGCAATGCAAGCGGCAGCCTCACCATTTTTATCTGTTGCCTTTTTGTCATTCCCATTCCCTGAGATGCCTCTATTAAATGAGGGGGGACTCCTTCAAGCCCTATTACAGTATTCTGGATTATGGGAAGAAAGGCATAAAGTGTGAGAGCTATGATAGCAGGGACAATACCTATCTTGCCGATTATTATTAACAGAAATGCAAGCATTGCCAGGCTTGGAACCGTTTGTACAATACCGGCCAAACCAAAGACAAAAGACCGCAACCATGTTTTGTTGATTATGTAAATACCAAGTGGGACTCCAAGGAGTACAGCCAGTCCTGTTGAAATACCGGACAAAAGCAAGTGCTCTCTTGTACGAAGGAGTAATTCCGGTAAACGCTCAACAATAAAATCCACAGCCATTTTACATTAACCCCTGAAAGGCTGATAGTTGTTTTTTGGGTTTCATAAGCAGTTTTTCAACAAATTCTGTTTCAGGAGATGAAATGATTTCCTCTTTTGTTCCAACTTGCTGTAACCGGCCTTCGTGCAGGATTGCTATCCGGTCGGCAAGGGTAAAGGCTTCAAAGATATCATGCGTCACAAATACGATTGTCTTGTCTAGCTGTTTTTTTAATTTCAGAAGCTCCTGCTGAAGAAGTTCACGTGTCACGGCATCAACAGCACTGAATGGTTCATCCATCAGGAGCAAGGAAGGGTTAGCTGCCAGTGCCCTGGCTACCCCGATGCGCTGCTGCTGGCCGCCGGAGAGCTCGTCAGGATAGCGGCTACTAAATTGTTCAGGATTCAGGCCAACAAGTTCAAGGACTTCATTTGCTCTCTTTTTTCGTTCTTCTTCAGGCTGACCCTTAAGCTTCAGTACAACAGATACATTATCTTCTATGTTCATATGTGGAAACAGACCGATTTCCTGAATTACATACCCTATAGAACGCCTTACTTCTATAGGGTCTTGTTCAAGGATATTTTCCCCCTCAATGAGGATTGAGCCGGAAGAAGGCTCAACGATACGGTTAATCATTTTCAGTATGGTTGTCTTCCCGGAGCCTGAAGACCCTAACAGTACAAGTGTCTCTCCACCACGTATATCGAGATAAACACCTTTTATTACATGTGCATCAGGGGTAAAGTATTTGTTTATATCTATCAGTTTGATCATTTCTGGCTAGTTCTGGCTAGGGTAAACCATCAAATTAACAAAGAAGCAACAAGCCGGCCTCGTTTTTGTTTAAATTGCTGATTTTAGTAATTTCTCGATCTGTTCAATTTTCTTTCGTAGTCTTCGATCACGGGGCATGGCTTCTTCAAGAACTCGTTGTTGATAGCTCACGGCAGCCCCAGTGTTGAGATGCAAAATGCCTGCCGCCTCACGTTGTGACAAGCCGCAATAATTGCATAACATTCGGGCGGCAATCGCCCTGTTATAGGTCCCCCGTTGCCGGTGAAACAATGATTCTTGAACTATTTCCAACTCCTTGGAGACTAAAACAAGAACCGTCTCCACGGGAATCTTTTGCTCAATCTTTCTGAAGGAAACGTCTTCTTTTATATTTCTGGAACGGGTTAATTCAAAATGCAATTCCTTTACTCGGTCGGTAAATGATTCACCACCTATACAAAGAGCAGACTGACCGAGAATATCAATGAATTCTTCATCTACCCTGGTAACGCCAGCCTCTACAAATCTCTGGTAAGCTACGGAGCAACGCCGTTTTACTGTGCCCATCATACTCAAAATAGGATCATAATCTACAAAGGGCAGTCTTTTACTTTTTCCGATATATCCAAGATAGGTACTCCATTTATATTCACGGAGAACAGCTATACGTTCTTTGAAAGGCAACTTTATCACCTTACTAACATAGGTCGGATTCAAATGGACATACCTGGTAAGTGAAAGAAGATACTCATTGTCCTCTACTACCTTGGCACCATATCTTCCTTGCAACACATGTCCCGATTGATTATGGCGCTTGTTGAAATACACGGTATAAGCCGTTTGAAGCCTATGCATAAATCTGCTGAGATTACCAAAAGGCGTTTCTAAAACCATGTGAAAATGGTTGCTCATCAAACAGAACATTAAAAGTCTGACGTTATACCCATCCACATAAGCCTCAAGTCTCTCCAGAAAATGATGCAGGTCTTCGTCATCCAGAAAAATATTTCCTCGGGCATTTCCTCGCGCAGTGACATGGTAAATCGCACCTTCATATTCAAGTCGTAACGGACGGGCCATAACAAATAAATCATAACACAGAATTTACATTATTTATTAATTTGAGGGCTGACCCTGTTTGACAAGAAAATAATCATGCAAATCCTGTTATCATGTCTAAAAGTTTCTTTAGTCATTTACCTTTATCTGTCTCAACCTTGAACGCACAACAAGCCATAAGGATGGCTGCTGCCATGCTTGCAGAAGACTCTGGCCTGGATCAAAGGCTACGCGAAGCCGAGATTATTCTGCTTGATGCCATCTCCATTGACAGAACAGTCCTGTACCGTGATGATCCGGAGCTTGCTGCAACAGCCGAAGTGCTCTTTTTTGAACGTATCAAGCGTCGTGCCGCAGGAGAACCTGTACAATATATTCTGGGCGAGATTGAATTTTTGTCTCTTCGCATAAAGGTCGGCCCTGGAGTCCTAATCCCAAGGCCAGAGTCAGAATGCTGGCTGGAAGATTTTATTTCCTGGTGGCAAAAAAATCGTACAAAAAGTCCACGCCGGATACTTGATCTATGCACCGGATCTGGCTGTCTTGCCTTAGCTCTTGCCCAGCGTTTTTCTGATGCAGATGTAACAGGTGTGGATATATCCGAGGATGCGCTCAGGTTTGCCAGTGGCAACGCCGAGCTTAACCGGATAGATAATGTAACTTTTGTACGCGGAGACCTTTTATCCGCAATACGCCCGGGTTGTGGGGATTTCGACCTGCTTATTTCGAACCCACCATATGTATCAACGTCCGAATTTAGAAAACTTGATTCGGAAGTAAACCGCTGGGAACCTCGCGAAGCGCTTATCGGCGGAGATGACGGGTTGGACTTCTACCGCCGGATTATTCCAGATGCATATAGATTATTGGCGCCGCAAGCGCTGTTGGCCTTTGAGATCGGCTCCGGCCAAGGCTATGCAGTATGCGAACTGATGCATGAAAAAGGCTTTATCGAAACTAGAATTTACAAAGACTATGCCGGTCTGGACAGGGCTGTTTTCGGGGTAAAATAACTCAAAAGGATCTCTAAAAAACTATCTTCAGTCTTCTTCAGTATCCAAGAAGAATAAAATCATCCCTTTCTTTCTCTTTCATTTTCCGTATGGCAAGATTAATGTCTCCATTCTTCCCATGTTATTTCTCTATCAGGCACACAACTAAGGGCTTGTCCCAAAATAACTTAACGTTTTCGCATCTCATCTTCGGGCCATCTTTGACCGCTCTCCTCAATCACAAAGCCATTTAAAAGGTGGCTCCAGGCTTCTCGATAAAGCAACGAGGGTTAACAGACTGGACCAATAAGGGTTTAATCTGTGATAATTAGTACATCTTGCTCGTTTTTTGACAAATCAATAAATTTTTGATAAATAATAAAGTAAGATATATGCAATTATAATAAAAGAAGTTGTCACCAGGCAACCAAAAGGAACGTTATGACTATAAAAGATTTGATTAAAGAAAAACCAAATATCATCTACTCTATTGATTATGAGGCAAATGTAGGCGAGTCAATTGAACAGATGGTGGAACACGAAATAGGAGCCTTAATAGTTACAAAAGCCGACATGCCTGTAGGTCTCTTGTCAGAGAGAGATGTTATCAAGTGCTGGGTACGCATTGGATACGGAACAATATCTTCAGAGGAAAAGCGTCTTTTCAAGGATATTAAGGTTCATGAGGTCATGACCGCGAATCTTATTGTGGTTGAACCCTCAGACGATCTCTGCTACGCGATGAACATCATGATCAAAAATAGAATCCGCCATCTTCCAGTGGTTGATAACCATAGCATGGTCGGAGTGCTTTCAATGAGGGATGTAGTCAGGACTCAGGTGACCAACATCAAATCTGAAAACCATTATCTCAAAGAATATATTACGGACAGGTATCCGGGATAGCAGCAAACCATTTCAAGCTACTGTTACTACTAGTTAGAGTTTGTTTATAAATTCAGTTTCTCTACCTGTCATTCCGGCAGTCCTTAAGCCGGAATCCAGTCTTTTAAGTGAGTTAGTGAGTTCTGGATGCCCGACTAAAGACTTCGGGCATGACAAAAATAAAAAAAGGCA
>CAYWZR010000161.1:0-5585 GCA_964462885.1 uncultured Nitrospirota bacterium | reverse complement strand
CATTTCTACCATCACTATCGAAGTTATCAGATATTTCTGCTGTATACCAAAAAAGTCGATACAACAATGTTTGTGATTTCCAGCTTGTCTGAGTCCCTGTCCATTTTGTGTTAGGTGAATTAAATCCGATTCCAGTAGTTACTGTTGCCCACTGTTCATAATTTGATTGTCCCATGGTATATGGTTGTGCATCATTGTAAGTGTAATCCGTATACTGGTCGCCCATATAGTCCTCGTACTCATCATAACCTCCAGTAGGACCATGATCGTCAGCATGTGCATGGGCTGGGACTGTTAAATCTGTAAGGTAATGGGAAATTCGACCCAAATAATAATAAGCAAGGCTTTCATTACCACTCTGGTAATATATTACTGCTTTGTTCCAATAATACTCGGCAACTACAATTGGGCTTGAGTAACCACTCCACAATCCATACTCTTCTGTACCTTGATGATTAGGCCTATTCCATAAATGGTTCCCAAAAATATATGCACCGTCAACATCCCAGAAGATGTTAACAAACCCATTGTAAAATAGATCTGGTTTATTGTCTAAATTATATAGCGTAAAAATATCTTCTTCATGTATGCCTTCAATAATATCGTCTCCTGGTGTATCACAATTTCCAGCTGTTTTATTGTCAGCCCCATCATCACCACAGAACACAATATCTGTTGACTCAAAAGTAGATTTGTTAAATTCTGAATATGGAACATTTGGACGATCTTCCGTTGGAGTCCAGTCGCTACTAGAGTTTGAGCCATTATATAAACCAGTATACGTAACCACAGTCTTCCCATCAAACGTATATTGGTTAGTCTTGACCCCGATATATTTCTCTATTTCTGATTTCATAACCCCACTAGATAATAAATTCCAGGCTTCTCCTGCAATATATTGGTGAGTAGGTTGCTTTGGTGAGGATTTATGTTTGATTGTAACTATGCCGTCAGTTTCCTCTATGACAAACATATGAGTTATTTTTGAATTATTCGAGCTATCCATATCATCTTCTGAAAAAACAGTAACTTCAAACTTAATATTTTCTTCCAAATTCTCTGGCTTCCAGTTAAAAATTACCTTTGACCTATCAATTACAGTAACTCCATTCTTTTTTTCAATCTCTGTCTTTTCCTCTCCAACAATCTCATAAATAACAGCGTCAAATTTTTCAGACTTGTAAGTTCCAGTATTTTCAATATTGGCTACAATATAAGTAGGCTTTTCTTTTTCAAAAACAAGTGGCTCTACGCTTACACTTCTTACCGCCACATCATGAAAAGGCTCTACTTCTTGCTCAAATGAAGCTAAGGCATCAATCTCACCGCTTCCATAAACTTTATCTCTCCCTTCATCCCCAAGATCATTAGCAGACTGCATTATCAGCCTTTCAATGACTGAACTCGAAAGATCTTGTCTTTCAGAAACAAGCATTGCTGCAAGGGCTGAAACCATGGGAGCAGAGGCGGAAGTGCCGGACGCATATACATAGCTTTCATCAAGCCCGGTTGAAAAAATATTCACTCCAGGAGCAGAAACATCAATATGTCTGCCGCTATTTGAGTAGCTCCAGATTTGTCCGTTATATCCAAGAGCTGATACACCTATAACATCAGGATAGGCTGCCGGATAAATTGCCTCCTCTATTCCATCATTACCGCCTGCGGCAACTACAATACAGCCTTTTGAGAGCGCATAATCTACTGCATCCTGAAGCATGAAGGAATAGGCATAATCACCAATGCTAAGGTTTATGACCTTCGCCTCTTGATCTGCTGCAAAAATAATCCCTCTGGCAGTGTCCTCGTACGTCCCGAGACCATTTTTGTCGATAACTTTTACAGGGATAATTTTTGCATAGTCATATAAGCCTTTAATTCCAATATCATTGGCTGTGGCGGCAATAATCCCGGAAACAAATGTGCCATGGCCGTGGTTATCAGTCGGATCACTATCATCATTTACAAAGTCATATCCACTTAATACCTTTTCTTTCAGGTCTGGATGGTTGGCATCAATACCAGAATCAATGACTGCCACCTTGATTGAAGTTTCATTTCCGGTCTTATCCCATGCTTTGTCAAAATTAATGTCAGGGATATACCACTGGTTACTGAAGAAAGGATCGGATGTTGTCAGAACGCTTAAGATATAATTCGGTTCAGGAACTTTAAGTTTATGCTCATCACCTATTTCCTTGATAACACTTATGACATCTCTTCCATCAGGAATTCTTGCTTTTACATATCCGATCTTCGAAAGTTTTCCACCGGCAACAAGGTCTAAATTGTACTTCGCCAAGATATCTTCGATTTCTTTTTTAGTGACTCCAAGATGAAATTTTAATAAAACCTCATCTTTCACATACCTGATAGGGGGCTTGTTCTTGCCCCTGGTAATAGATGCGGTCTGTCTTCCTTTGATACGACTAACGTTTCCTTTGGTAAAGTTTCCGCTTTTGATAACCGGTCTGCCCTTTATAAATCCTGCTATATCCTTGCCTGAGGGGAGAATATAAACCTCATAATTGCCAGTTTTTTTGTCGTAAAGAACCGCAAAATTTTCTATTTTCATACTCTCAAGAATTGTACTTACCGCAAAGGTTGGGAGGGAATCTATCTTAAGTGAGACTTTTTTATCATCTACGTCTTCAAAGACTGTAATCTTTATTCCTGACTTTTTTTCTAACTCTTTCAGGATTTCTTTAAAACTAGCCTTTTCGGCTTTAAGACTGATTAGATTGTGAGAGACTGCTAATGTGAAAGGGGGGGCTTTGACTTCTGTTTCTGCAAAACTATCATTGAATGAAAAAAGCAAAAGTAGAATCGCTAATATAGAATTTTTTCTACTTTTTCCCATGATCCCCCCTCCGCCTTTCCCCCATCTCTTTCATAACCCACATCTCCTAAGCTCTTTACCAACAAAGCCGCCCATATTAAAACGCAAAAAGCCACTCACACCAAACTTCTGGTGTAAATGGCTTCCACAAATGTCCAACTCCCTCAATGTCTCCATCATCCCCCCTGTTATTTCTTTATCAGGCAGACAACTTAAGGATTTGCACTCAATTAAATTTAATAATTTTTAATATCTCAATAAACTCATTATTTATATCTCTCACTCCGGCAGTCCTTAAGCCGAAATCTAGTGTTTTCAAATTGTTCTCAAATGTTTTCTGGGTGCCGGATCAAGCCCGGCATCACGAAAAAAACATTATGGACAGAATTCTTTTATGACTTTAACGTCTGTGTTTGTCTGTGTTCGTCTGTGGTTAATAAAAAAACGCAACCAACTCTCCTACAATATGCAACATCTGTGCCAAATTCATAAGTCATTGAAATTACATGTTTTTTAAGATATGACTAATTTTGCCAAATGAGAAAGTGTAAAGTTTTACGACAGTGTGTTTTGCAATCTGTCAGACCTATCCAGTTAGAGCAAGGCATGCTCAACGTCTTGATTCTACAGGATTTTTTTAAAAAGACCAGAAAAAGTCTATACCGTTTAGATTCAATTATGGGCCAAACTGGCCAAGAAAAGTGTAAAATTTTCCGACACCACTTGGCTCATCACAGACACCTTTTGCAACACCTGTCTTGGCAACAGAACTGCTTTTAAAATGTGGAATTTTACTGGTAATGCATTACACCGTCGTACTCTGCATAAACAACATCACTTCTTTCCGATAAGTGTTTAATTACATCTACTAAGCGGTTTGAATCGCTCAGCCCCTCTACAATAAAAACATGTGCGCCGCCCGACAACATGGGGCGAAGATAATGTAGAGATACCCCGAGGTCTTTAGATAATTTTTTAATGAAATCACTACCTGAGGGATCAGGCGTTTCTTCTGTGAATTTGATAATAATTCGAGCAGTCCCCACTGTTGCAGGTGAGTTATCTTTATTCACTTTTGGCGTTTGGCTACCTGCTGTAGCAGCATTCGGAGCACAACCGGTGTTAACAATCAGGCAAAGCAATGCTAAAACCAACCTGACAATATATTTTAGCTGATGATAATTAATTATGGGTAAAGTTTTCAAAACATGCAGGGCGATAGGAAACCCGCTCAAGAAAAAGCCCGGAAGCAGGAGCTGTAGGCCCGGAAGACCGTCGATCCCGAAGTTCTAGAATTGTGTTTACTTTCTCAGGAACAATCTTGCCACGTCCGACTTCCACGGCCAGACCTGCTATATTTCTGACCATGTGTCGAAGAAGCGCATCAGCCTCTATCGTTATTTTAATAAGTCTAGCACAAAATGTAAGGCCCATCATTGAAACTATGGGTTTCCGTTCAATGCTTATTTTAGTAATATTTCTGACCGGATGTTTCGAGGCGCATCCAGCAGCCCGGAAGGAAGAGAAGTCATGCTTGCCAACAAGGTAGCCAAGTCCTTCTTTCATAGCATCCAAGTCAAGCTGAAAAGGCAAGGGCCATGTCCACCTCTTTAGAAAAACAGATGGCCAGGGCTGGTCTTGTATAAAATATGTATAACGTTTGCTGTCAGCTCCATAGCGGGGATGAAAATCATCAGGCGCTGGCTCAATCTCAAGAATTCGAATATCTGAAGGAAGATTGGCGTTCAATGCCCGCAAAAGCACATCTTCCGGTAATCTGCTTTGTGTATGAAAAGCCGCAACCTGACCAAGAGCGTGTACTCCGGCATCAGTACGACCGGCTGCTGTAACCCTTGTTTGATCCCTGGTAACCCGGAATACGGCATCTTCTATGAGTTTTTGAATTGAGAGCCCGTTGGGCTGAACCTGCCATCCGACATAACATGTACCCTCATATTCTATAAGAAGCCTCAGATATCTCATTTAGCAGCTTGAGGATTGTAGTGCAGACAAAAACAGAAGGGAGGTATTTGAACCACTATAGTTTAAGCTTTTTACAGAACCTATTTATAAAAAACAATCACAAAAACAAAGGGCGAACCTTATTAAGGCAAGTGGCTTTGAAGTTTTGCTACTTGCCAAATTAACATTAATTTCAGTTATTTTTAGCTTCGAACCAGCTCTGTTAAGCTGAGGCAGAGACCGCTCTATTAAGCTGTTTTGTCAAGCGTGATATCTTTCTTGAGGCAGTATTTCTATGCATAACGCCTTTGGAAGATGCCTTATCAATGCTCCTTATAGCAAGGCGCAATTTTTCTTTTGCAGCCGACATATCGCCCGAGGCGATGGTTGTATCAACCTCTTTTATGGCTGTTTTTAAAGTAGATGTTATATGCCTGTTACGCAGTCTTTGCTTCTCCATCTGCCGTGCTCTTTTCATTGCCGACTTATTACGTGTTGAACCTGATTTGGTTGCCAACTAAATTATCTCCTCAAAAACTACTATTACTATTACATGCCCCCAGGGGTCTATGTTTATATTATAATTTACAACTTAATTTTATACCAGTCAGAAGCACTAAAAGTCAATAGTCGGCATATGTTCTGCTTGGTTCATTCGTGTTCTTGCCTAACCCCTCAATATATCAAACAAAAGCGGTAGTGGGTTAAACATGCAACTTATTTTTGTTATATAATTAGAGTCTGTCCATAAATTGCCTTTTTTTATTTTTGTCATGCCCGAAGT
>CAYWZR010000160.1:0-5631 GCA_964462885.1 uncultured Nitrospirota bacterium | reverse complement strand
AAAATGGTAGCGGTGCAGGGATTTGAACCCCGGACTCGCGGATTATGATTCCGCTGCTCTAACCAACTGAGCTACACCGCCACATACGAAAATGAAATAATATCAATCCGTTTAAACAGGTGTCAAGCAACAGCCTTGCTTTTTGCTATCTTATCGAGAATCCCATTTATGAAAGCGACCGATTCCATGCTTGAAAACTTCTTGGCTATCTCTAATGCTTCGTTAATGGAAACCAACGGTGGAATATCCTCGCGGTACAACAGTTCAAAGACAGCCAACCTGAGCAGACTGCGGTCCACCACGCTTATACGTTCAAGCGACCAGTGAGAAGCGGTAGCGCGAATTTCGCTGTCTATGTTTTCCAGATTACTACAAGTGCCATTTACAAGTTCATTTGTAAATGAAACTATATTCTCAGACACTTTTTTATCTTTCCAAAAATCATTAAAAGTGTCCTTGTTCACACTCTCTTTGGTAAGATCCACGCGAAAGAGAAGTTGAAGTGCATACTGTCTGGCTTTTCTCCGGCGGCTCATCTGAGCCCTCTCTTTTTAGATCTTCTTAAGAAGACGGGACATTTCGATTGCAGCAACAGCAGCATCAACGCCCTTATTGCCGCTCTTGGCTCCTGCCCGCTCAATCGCTTGCTCAATGGAGTCTGTGGTAAGCACACCAAAAGACATCGGCATACCGCTTTCCAGAGACGCTGTAGCTATACCCTTTGAAACCTCTGCGGCAACATAGTCAAAATGCGGAGTGGCTCCACGAATGACCGCTCCAAGGCAGATAAGTGCATCATGGTCTCCCCTTGTGCCGAGCTTTTTAGCCACAAGAGGTATTTCGTAAGCACCCGGAACCCGGTATATATCAATATCATCCTCTGCTGCGCCGTGCCGTATAAGCGCATCAATGGCTCCTTCAAGAAGCCGACTATTAATAAAATCATTGAACCGGCTGACAATAATACCGAATTTCAGTCCTTGTGCCTGAAGGTCACCCTCTATAGTCTTCATTATATATTTATTCCTCCAAAATTGTAATTACACATTTTTGAGCATATGTCCCAGTTTCTCTTTCTTGGTGGATAGATATCGGCGATTCCCTTTGCACGGATCCCCCTCTATGGCAATTCTCTTTTTAACCTTTAACCCATATCCTTCGAGTCCAACTATCTTCCTGGGATTATTTGTAAGGAGTTTTATTTTCTTCAACCCGAGATTTACAAGAATTTGGGCTCCAATTCCGTAGTCCCGCAAATCAGGCTTGAATCCAAGCTTTTCGTTTGCCTCAACCGTATCATATCCGGCATCTTGTAATTCATATGCCTTGAATTTATTGGCAAGCCCAATTCCGCGGCCCTCCTGGCGCATGTATAAAATCACGCCGCGGCCTTCCTCCTCGACTATCTCCATGGCCTTATAAAGCTGCTCGCCACAGTCGCAACGCACTGAGCCGAAGACATCGCCTGTCAAACATTCTGAGTGTACTCTTACAAGAACATCGTCAACATGCGTTACATCCCCCTTGATCAGGGCAACATGAGTATTGTCATCAACCATGTTTTCAAAGGCGATTGCCCGGAAATCTCCGAAACGGGTAGGAAGCTTAGCTTCGGCTACACGGCGCACAAGACTTTCATTTTTCATGCGGTACTCAATAAGGCTTTTGATAGTCACTATTTTCAGGCCGTGCTGACCGGCAAACTTAATAAGGTCCGGCATTCTGGCCATGGTACCGTCATCGTTCATAATTTCGCATATAATACCCGAAGGATAAAGACCTGCAAGACGGGCAAGATCAACAGAACCCTCGGTTTGGCCGGCACGCTGAAGCACTCCCCCCCCTTTGGCCTTTAAAGGAAAGATATGTCCCGGCCTGGCCAG
Source organism: uncultured Nitrospirota bacterium (assembly GCA_964462885.1). GTDB lineage: Bacteria > Nitrospirota > Thermodesulfovibrionia > SZUA-242 > SZUA-242 > JALUUO01. The sequence goes on along the minus strand of CAYWZR010000160.1, from coordinate 3,748 downwards.
ATCAGATGGCGTGCTTTTGGGATCTATTGCAGCAAGAATGGTAACGGCTCTGTCAGCAGCAGAGATGCCTGTAGTTACTCCCTTGGCAGCCTCAATGGAAACCGTAAAAGCTGTACCAAAAGACGATGTGTTTACCTCGGACATCATCGGAAGGTTCAGCTCCCTTACACGTTCCGGCGTAAGAGACAGACAGATAAGACCACGACCGTACTTAGCCATAAAGTTGATAGCCTCTGGCGTTACCTTGTCAGCCGCCATCGTGAGGTCACCCTCGTTTTCACGGTCCTCGTCATCCACCAGGATGACCATCTTTCCATCTCGTATATCCTGTATCGCTTCTTCTATCGAGTTAATTTTGAATTTGTTTTTACTCATACAATAAAACCTTCCTCTTGCAACAGACTCATAAAAGTCTTATTCTTATCAACCATCTGGGGTTCAATAAGCTTTGCCACATATTTGCCGATCATGTCGGCCTCCAGATTGACCCTGTCTCCAGGTTTTTTGAAACACATAGTGGTCTCTTTTGCCGTATGCGGAATAATCGCAACGGTAAAATCAACTCCGCTCAGGTCGACTATTGTCAGGCTGATACCATCAACTGTTACCGAGCCTTTTTTTATAGAGACGGCAAGTACGTTCTGCGGTGCCGAAACCCGGTAGCGGGTGAATTCACCGGTTGGTTCCACAGACTCTATGGTCCCAACCCCGTCTACATGGCCTGAAACAATATGTCCTCCAAATCGACTTGAAATCTTCATTGCTCGCTCGAGGTTAACCTTGATACCTGGCTTAAGCTCACCAATGTTGGTGCTTTTAAGGGTCTCGGGAGAAACATCAAACAATAGAGCGTCGACCGATTTTTCTCCGGTTACTGTCAGGCAGACACCGTTTACAGCAATGCTTTCGCCAGTGACGATATCTTTTGTATCAAAGCCGGGACTTATGGAAAATCTTCTGCCACCACTGATGGCATTGGTTGCGGTAACTTTTCCCACTGCCTCGATAAGACCTGTAAACACTAGCGAGCCGCTCCTTTTCCAACTTTGATGTTAAAGTCATACGTCTTCACGTACTGACCTAAAAGGTAAACATCGTATTCCCATGATACATGTATAAAATTTCCATTTTTACGTGATGCAGAAACTTTAATGTTTTCAGATTTGATCGGAATTCCCAAGCTTTCAATCTGTTCCATCAACTTCAGCCTTAACTCGTCATCGTGTCTTATGCTAATGCCGGCAAGCTGGTTGATATTGTCCTCTAAAGCAAGGTATTTATAATACGGTATCCCGAGGCCTATGCCCGCATAGATAGCCAGTCCGACGACTAAAAGGCAAAAAATTGCTTTTACTCCACCTTCGCCACGGGTATCGCTGAGTTTTCTTCCACATATTCTTTTGTCTGATACGTTGTTCAACGAATGAGGTTTCCAATTCGATTCCACCGAACTCCTCCCCACCAGTTTGCACCAGTATCCCACGACCAGTAAAGAATCAAAGCCTTACCGCGAATAAGGTCACGGTTAACAAAGCCCCAGAATCGACTGTCCAGGCTATGGTCCCTGTTATCCCCCATCACAAAATATTTACCTTCAGGAACCAAAAAAGGACCCAGGTTATCTCGCTTCGGCACTATCTGCGGGTCTTTGTGTATAGCGTATGGCTCATCCAGTAAAACGCCATTTCTGTAGACAGCCTTATTACGGATCTCTATACGATCTCCTGGTACACCTATCACCCGTTTTATAAAATCCCTGCTCAGTCCTTCGGGGAACTTGAACACAATAACATCCCCGTGTTCCGGGTCCCTTAAACCAGGAGTATTTAACATGGTTCGCGATGTGAAAGGGATGTCAACAGGCGTGCCGTAAAGCATTTTGCTGACAAGTAAATGATCGCCTATCTGAAGAGTCTCCAGCATGGAGCCAGAAGGAATCTTAAAGGCCTGCACAACAAATGTCCGGATCAAAAGAGCCAGAAGTAACGCTGTACCGATAGCTTCCAGAGTTTCCCGGAGCTTGCTTTTATGTTTTGATTGAGCTTTATCAGCCAGCGTTCTAACCTCCTGAAGGCTTTTTTTATGTATGCATGCCTCCGTAGATATGTGGACAGCTATAAGACATCATATAATAATATTGTATTTGTTCACCTGGATTCAAGGGGTAAAACATATAAATGCCTTTTTTCTGGTATATTTTTCTGGGTAACCATAAAGAACACTTCAATAGTTCTTCACGTGTAATGCTTTAGTAAAAAGTTGCAATTGTGTTAAAAAACAAACTGCGAATAAAAATATACCACCTGAAGACATACAACCGGTTCTGCTGAGCTATATCTAAAAGAGAGTCTGTCCATAAATTGCTTTTTTTATTTTTGTTATGCCCGAAGTCCTTAGTCGGGCATCCAGAACTCATTGAAAAGACTGGATTCCGGCTTAAGGACTGCCGGAATGACAGGTAGAGAAACTGAGTTTATGGACAGACTCTAAATAGTAATATGGAAAAAACTTATGAAAAACATATGAATGAATACCCGTCATATAAGGATGCCCGTATCTCCCTGCAGAACGCTGTACTCAAAGGTAAAGGTTCTGTGGCTGGAAGATATATTAACGATACACTGCAGGACGCTTCGTTAAAAATATCTATTTGCAATATTATTGGATGCAATCCCGCAGATGGCGATTGGATATCAGGTGTTTTAAGCTGCAAGGACGATGGCTGGATACTTATAGAGGCCCGGATTCATTCTCCCAAAAAGTCTGATCCTTCTACCTCAGACATGGGCTTGTCTGACCGCAGCAGCACACTTAAATTGCGGGCGGATATTTTATTTCAGATTCGCTCTTTCTTCAGGGAAAGGGGGTTTCTCGAGGTTGAAACTCCTATACGGGTTTCCTGCCCGGCTGTTGAGCCATACCTGGAGGCCGTTTCCGTCCAGGGAGGTTTTTTTCTGGCAACCAGTCCCGAGCTTCACCTAAAACGATTGCTTGCCGTCGGCTATGAACGGATTTTCGAGATAGCCCGCGTTTTTCGCTCGGAAGAACACGGAGCACTGCATCTCTGCGAGTTCTCGATGCTCGAGTGGTACAGGGCATGGGCCGGACTTTCCGACATTATGACCGACTGTGAGGAATTAATCGCAACCCTATCACTAAAGACCGACCGTACTCCTTTAAAAAGACCGTTTCCACGTATAACCTATAGGGAAGTTTTCAAGCAATACACCGGCCTGGACCCGGCAAATTCGGATATAAATAAACTGCGCAGGTCAGCCGAGCGCCTGGGCGTGGTATGCGGCCAATCGGATGGTCCGGATGATATACTTGCCGGAATCTTTGCCGGATGCGTAGAGCCTAAACTTGGAGAAAAAGAAGCGCTATTTATTACGGATTTTCCGGCATCAAGCGCTGTTCTTGCCCGCATACGCCCAGATTCTGTTTTTCCGGTTGCAGAAAGATTCGAGCTGTATCTGGATGGAGTAGAACTGGCAAATGCCTTCCACGAACTGACCGATCCAGACGAACATCGTAAAAGAATTGCACAATGTCAGAGAAAGAGGCACGAGCTGGGACTCCAGGCTTACCCTGTGGATGAAGCATTCCTTAAAGCTACAGATTCAGGTATGCCCCCGGCTTCAGGAATCGCCCTTGGAGTCGACCGGCTGGTGATGTGGCTGCTTCAAATTAAGGAGATACAATCAGTAGTGGCTTTTCCACATGATCAGGCATGAAATAATGGGCTCGG
>CAYWZR010000159.1:0-5679 GCA_964462885.1 uncultured Nitrospirota bacterium | reverse complement strand
GGTACCGAGAATCATCTGGTTCTCGGAAGTCTCCATTGACCGTATAATCCGCTCATGGGAGAATTTCCCTCTTGTGCTATCGTGATCCATCCTTACGGAATTGATATCAGGAAATAACCCGGTAAGCTCTTCTTCGGCCCGCTGTGTTCCCTGACCAATATAGGATATTTTTACTCCTCCGCATTTGGGGCAGAAATCCAGAGGGTTTCGCACTCCTCCGCAATGATGGCATCTGAGAGTTCTGTCACGCTTGTGCCATGTAAGGGATACGTTGCATGAATCGCATTTTCTGACATGGCCGCAGTCCTCACACAAAACCATGGGAGAATAGCCTCTCCTGTTTAAAAGCATCAGGATCTGTCCCTTCTCCTCTCCCTTCTCCTGTCCATTTTTCCGCTCGTTCTCCTCCATTACCTGTTCTACAGCTTTAGCCAGCTCTACAGATATAGACATTGAAGCCCTTGCGGCATCTTTCATGTCGATCAGGCCGACCAAAGGCATTGGTCTTTTCTCAATCCTGTCCGGCATTGTCAATAACCTGTATTTTCCCTGCACCGCATTGTAACTGCTCTCTATTGACGGAGTTGCCGAGCCCAGAACCACCTTTGCCGACTGCAAAGCTCCCCTAACCACTGCCAGGTCCCGTGCGCTGTATTTAAGCCCATCCGACTGCTTGTATGTGGCTGAGTGCTCCTCATCAACGATAATTATCCCAAGCCTCTCAAAGGGCAAAAAGATACCGGAACGTACTGCAAGCACCACTTTTGACTCGCCGGTCCTGGCTCTTTTCCAGGCCCTGACTCTTTCTCCTTCTGACAGAGCGCTGTGAAAAACATCCAAATGCTTGCCAAAACGTGCCCTAAAACGTGCTATCATCTGACTGGTCAGGGCTATCTCCGGCACAAGAACGATTGCTCCCATGCCTTCAGGAAGCGATTCTATCGCTCTTATATAAACCTCTGTCTTTCCGCTTCCAGTAACGCCCCGGAGAAGATAAACTCCCTTATCGTCGGAGTTTATCCCAGAAAGAACCTCGGCCTGTTGTGGCGCAAGCCGGGGGCGAATATCTGAAGAACGGAGTGGATCTGTCTGTAAAGATGCGGTGTTAACAGCTCGTTGTTTTACTCCCTTCCAGACTCCTGTGGGCACCGCATACTTAAGCACAGACCCGGTCGAACTCATGTAATACCTGGCAGTCCAACTGATAAGCTCCAGCAACGATTCAGGAAGAAACGGAATATCTCCGTCATCTTCGACTTTAATAATATTTCGCATGCGTTTTCGAATCTCAGGAGACACATTAGATGCAGGGCCAAGCAGAACACCGCTTTTTTTTGTGTTTTTAAAAGGCACCAGAACTCGGCTTCCGGGAACTGGTGCCGGTATATCTTCCATCTCTTCACCCAGAGCATAGGTGAACGGGCCAGAGGCTATTGGCATAAGTACATCAAAAAAAAGCAACTTCGATTTTATAGACATGATTTTAGTTATAGAGAATTGTCCTGGAATCCGTGACAGCCTAAAAGCGGTACAAACACACACGGCGTGGACCTCTTTGTCTCAAAATTATCGCTGTGTCTTACCACAAGAACCAGGCTTTGTGTATAACGTGGACCAACCGGAACAACCAGCCGTCCACCTTCGGCCAGTTGTTCCATAAGAGGAACCGGAACCTCTGGAGCCGCTGCTGTGACGACTATAGCATCAAAGGGGGCCTCTTCCGAAAGCCCAAGTGATCCGTCGCCGAGCCTTACATGCACGTTTAGGTATCCGCATTCCAGGATTTCTTTGGCCCGCAGGTAAAGTTTGCTGATTCTCTCTATGGTAAATACTTCACGGCACAAAAGAGAAAGCACGGCGGATTGATATCCTGATCCGGTTCCAACTTCAAGCACCTTGTCAGAGCTTTTAAGTTCGAGAAGCTCCGTCATTGCCGCCACCATGTATGGCTGCGAGATCGTCTGGTCCTCGCCTATGGGAATTGCGCGATCCTCGTATGCTCCAAGGCCGATATCCTTTGGCACAAAGTCGTGTCTGGGGACCTTTTCCATTGCAGAAAGCACCCGTTTGTCACAGATGCCCCTGGCCCGTAACTGCTTCTCCACCATAAGGCGCCTTCTGTAAAAGGCTATGTCATCGGATATCTCTGTCAATCCTTATATTGTCTCCTAATTCCTGTCTCTGGCAAATCTTTAAACATTTCTTTTCCACTTATCTAGTTGCGAGGCTATAAATTCTTTCACAATCTTATGCTCTGCCACGCCTTTTCCTTCTATTTCAAACGGCTTGCCGAAAGCTATTTTAACCGGTTTTGCAGGGACAATAGATCCTAGATCACGTATCAGCTTGCCATTTTGCCAGGCATCGGTCTTAACAGCAACCGGCACTAACGGCACCCCGGCCTTGGCCGCAAGCTTGACACCAAGAGTATTAAAACCATCTGGATCAAATACATGAGACCGGCTGCTCTGGGGAAAAAGAATCAACGAAATGCCTCGATTTAACCTTTCTGTCCCCTCTTTTAAAACCGTTGTCAGATCGCTTCGCGCGTTACTGCGATCAACCACAATAGGATCTATCGATTGCAGAATAGGCCCCATCAGTGGATATCCGATAAGAGAACGCTTTGTCACAAAACTAAGGGGCTTAATCGGACCAATGATTGCAGGCAGAATCAGGGTCTCAAGGGTGCTCATATGATTTGCCGTAAAGACTGCCGGCCCATCAAGCTTTCGCAGGTGGTTGAGGCCGGAGAACTCCATATACATACCCACCCTCTCGCAGGCGCAAATAACCTGCCAGGATGATCGGTGCCATGCTTCCTGGCTGTAATGGCCCAAGCCTACCAGTATTCTTGACCAGAGAAATATGGCGGTTATCTGCGGATAAAAAAACACCGGGTGTGAAAGTAACACCGCTGAAAGCAAGCTTTTTCGGCGCTGTTTGTCCGTGCAGTAGATGTCTCCTTCGGTAAGTGGTTTCATGGAAGTTGGGTCGATATTAGTATACGCAAAGTTTAAGACACCCGATGAGGGATTGCAAGCATAATGCAGTGTTCTTTCCGTTATTTTGCGTGAAAAAGATGCCGTGAGAACACTTGATTTCCTGCTCTGTTTTACCTATCATTTAACTTGAAGAAGTAATGATAGTGCTTGATCCATGTTTTTTTGTAAAATTATTAGAAGGGGATATAGAAGCCATAAGTGTTTGGACGTTGCTAGTGGACGATAAAGAGACTGATGTAGTGTCATGTCTTACTCTATTTGAGCTTAAAAGGCTGTCACTAAAGAGAGTCTGTCCATAAAGTGCCTTTTTTATTGTCATGCCCAAAGTCTTTAGTCGGGCATCCAGAACGCATTGAAAAGACTGGATTCCGGCTTAAGGACTGCCGGAATGACAGGTAGAGAAAATAAATTTATAAACAGACTCTAAAGAGGTTTATAGGAAACATGGTGTCAAAGTTATTAATATGCAGAAAAAACGTAAAAAAACATAGTAGCAATATTATGAATCCGCGTCAATCCACCATACCGTGCAGATGGTTATCTATCTTTTTCATGCTGCTTTGTACTTTTTTGTCCTTTTCCTTTGCACACCAGGTATCGGCTGTCCAAACTGTCGATCTGGACTTGGACCGGTCAAGAATTCTGGATTTTAAAGATGCGCTGAAAAGCAACGACCACAAACGCATCGAAACGCTCTTCTCCAAACTAAGCCTAATGGGTGAGCTTTGGCCTGCCAGGCTGAATTTCGTTGCTGGTCGATATCACCTGCGTGAAAAATCTGATTTTCAGGCCGCTATAAACCACCTGGAGAAAGCCGCAGCAAGCTACCCAATTCTTGGCGATCATGTGTTGCTGCGTCTTTCTGAAGCATATGCCGGTATTGCTCTTCACGACAAGGCGATTGAATCCCTTGCACGCCTGATAAGCGAGTATCCGAAAAGTCCCCTTGTTCAGGAGGCCATGATACTCAAGGCAAAAGAACACCTGGAGATATACGAACCTCACGAGGCCATACTAACTATTGAACCCCTTCTTGGAAACAGATACACTCCGGGGGAAAACCTGATCAGGTTTCTAATAATCCGAGGTATGCTTGACCTGGGGCAGGCTGACCGCGCAACACCGCATCTTAAAAATATATATACCGAAAGCCCGGATACTCCGGAATCAGAGGAGGCGCTCGAGATGCTTATATCCCTGGGTGCCAACAGTTTTACATTCGAGCAACGGCTTAGGCGGGCCGATGTGCTTAGAAGACAGAAAAAATTCGAGAGAGCAGAGCGAATCTACGAGGCCCTTCTTAGGGATTCGCCGGAAAATCCAACACTGCTGAAAGCGCTTGGCAAGTCCCTTTTTGGCGCGCGAAAGTACGATAAGGCAGCATCTGTTTTCCAAAAGACCGACAGCGCTGAAACCTCTTTTATGGAGACACGCTCTCTATATCGTAGCGGCAAGCAGCAGGAATTCATGACCAGGCTTCGTAGTGCCGAGCAGCGTTACCCGGAGCTTAAACCGCGTTTTTACAGCCTTCAGCTCGTAATAGCCCTGGACCTTCGCCGTAAGGGTAAATACGAGGAGGCAGGTGCCAAGTTGGTCAGCCTGCTTCACGACTATCCTTCCAAAAAAAGACAGACTCTTTGGGCAATCGGTTGGAACCACTATGCAAGAAAAGACTTTAAAAAAGCCGCTGGTGTGTTTAAAAAACTGACAGGCGGCGATGTTGCTAACTATCCCCGTGAAGCCTACTGGCAGGCCAGAAGCCTGGAAAGAGCAGGCCTGCCCGAAAAATCCACAGAGCTTCTAAAGGTTCTTTCAAGGAAATCTCCTCACTCATTTTATGGTTACCTGGCCTCATGTATGTTGCCGGGGCAGCCTATACTCCTTTCACGCTGGATACCTCCACCTACTCCGGATTCAAAAAACTTCAGCCGTGTCATGGAGATGAGAATCCTGGGAATGGATGATGAGGCCAGGCTGGATCTTCCCGCTCTTGCCAGCCAGGTAAGCGGTATTGGAGAAGCGCTATATCTGGGGTACCTTTCGGTAGAGCTTGGAGATTACCGCAGGGCGATCAGAATGGCTGCTCCGCTTGCACGTATCAACCCTTTTTTCGAACATTTGGCCTATCCGAAAGGATTCTGGATGCTTATAGAAAAAACTGCCAGTCGTGAAGGAATCGAGCCCTATCTGGTGGCGGCAATAATACGGGAGGAAAGCAGGTTTGATCCCAAGGCCTATTCCAGAGCCGGTGCAATGGGCCTTATGCAGCTCATGCCGAGAACAGCAAAGAGGATTGAATCATCCGCGCAGGTGAATTTAAGCGGAGAAGGAGATCTGTTTCTGCCTGAAAAAAATATCCCAATTGGCTCTCATTACCTAGGTAAGCTTGTACGAGAGTTCGAGGGCAATCTGGTATTTGCAATAGCCGCTTATAATGGAGGGGAAAACGCGGTCCAAAGATGGATAGGCCGTACCGGCGATATCCCGCTGGATGAATTCATCGAAGAAATTCCGTATACGGAAACCAGAAACTATGTAAAAAAAGTACTTAGAAGTTACATGGAATATAACAGGCTTTGGGGATTGACTCCCCCTAATTTATCTCTTATCCTACAGCCCTGTGAACCAAGAAAGTTTTAAATGGGAGGAAGAACCGCCTTTGAACCAAGAAGCT
>CAYWZR010000158.1:0-5683 GCA_964462885.1 uncultured Nitrospirota bacterium | reverse complement strand
AGCGCAACATCTACCCCCTCTAACATCCTTCCAGTGTTAAGATCATCCATTCGTTCCGGAAAAGTCAGGACTTCTACGTCAGGATTGATGGTTTTAAGGGTTTCCTTGGCGCATTGGCAGCGGTTAGTCCCGATTCTATCATGCTGCATAAGGACCTGTCTGTTCATGTTTGAAAGTGTCAGGTTCCCGTAGTGTGTCAGCACAAGCTTTCCTATCCCTGCAACAGCCAGGTAAAGAGCGGTTGTTCCGCCAAGCCCGCCTACACCTGCAACCAGTACAGTTGCACTTTTAAGTTTGCGCTGAGCGTCAATGCCAAATCCGTCGAGCATCATCTGCCTGCGGTAGCGTTCGATCTCTGTTGGGGTTAATTCATCATTGAACAAGTTCAAGGTACTCTTCTCCTATTTGTGCAAGCATTGTCTCTGTTTCAGCGTCTTTATCAGTGCCTATCAAGCCAAAAGCGTCGGCCCGGCACTGGCGGCAATGCCGCATCTGCGGGATGTAATCGCAACATGCATTCCTGATGGTGTTGACCTCATCAGTAGATGGTTTGTTTATATCCGCAAAATCTCCTTGCGGTATGACGGGAATAATGTTCATAAGCTCCACTCCCATGCTGCCAGCTATTTTGGCTGCTTTTACCGCCTCGTGAGAGTTAACGCCAGGAACCAAAACAAAATTTAATTTTACCAGAAAACCTGTTTCCACTGCATCAGAAATCCCCCTCCACTGGTTGCAAAGAAGAAGCGATGCGGCCTCTGCGCCCTTATACATTCTTCCGCGATATGAAACCCAGGAGTAGATATTCTGAGCTGTTTCAGGAGTTGTAGCATTAATAGTTACAGTAAGACTTGAAACTCCAGAATCCACCAGGTTCTTCAAATTCTCTTGCAGCAACAACCCATTTGTAGAGAGGCATAAAATCAATTCAGGAAATTCTCTATGCAGATTTTTTAGAACCTCGAATGTAGAAGGGTTGGCCAACGGATCGCCTGGTCCGGCGATGCCCACAACACGAATTCGCTCTTCGCGATTAATGCTATAGCCGACACGTTCCACAGCCTCTCCGACACCTAGAATCCTGCTGGATACACCGGGACGGGATTCATTTACACAGTCGTAGTCTCGTACGCAAAAACGACACTGAATGTTACAGACAGGCGCTACCGGCAAATGGATGCGACCGTATTTGTGATGGGCCTTCCGTGAAAAACAAGGATGTGTATCAAGAATATTAGTTGGGTTTTGCATAATTGTATCCTCCGATCTTTAGTTTTGATGAACTCGTAAAAATTTGTCATTCCCGTAAAAACGAGAATTCAGCAATCAAAAGGACAAACACCGTAGGGGCAACCCCCCGTGGTTGCCCGGACAATAATATGGTTACCCAAATAGTAATGTGACTGCCCGGATAATAATTCCGTACTTTTTTGATTTTTTACGAACACATCAAATTGTAGAGTTGCAATGATGATGCCAAGGGAGAAAAGAGTTAGGGGTACGGTCTGAGGCGTAAATTTACATACATTTTTATTCAAGTGGTTCCAATAATGTAGGAACTTTCTTATGGCATTGCAGGTGGCAGTTAGCTTGTTCCGTCAATAACGACAAGGTTTTTTGCTGTTTATTTCTTGCTGGCATCACTATTGCTACATGCTTTACAGTTGCTTAAAAAATTTGTGACAAATTCCACAGGAGGAGATAAATGAGATGAGACAGATTGCAATTTACGGAAAAGGCGGAATCGGAAAATCAACAACCACGCAGAATCTAGTGGTAGGGATGTCGGAAGCCGGAAAGAAAGTTATGATTGTTGGTTGTGACCCAAAGGCGGATTCAACGCGTCTTATGCTGCACGCAAAGGCCCAGACCACTGTAATGGATCTGGCCAGAGAGAGAGGTAGCGTTGAAGACCTGGAACTGGAGGAGGTATTAATGACCGGATATCAGGGTATTAAGTGTGTCGAATCCGGAGGCCCTGAGCCTGGAGTGGGCTGCGCAGGCCGTGGTGTTATTACTGCTATTAACTTTCTTGAGGAAAACGGCGCGTACACCGATGATCTGGACTTTGTTTTCTACGATGTTCTGGGTGACGTGGTCTGCGGTGGTTTCGCCATGCCTATGAGAGAAAAGAAGGCTCAGGAAATTTATATTGTAACTTCCGGTGAGATGATGGCGATGTATGCGGCAAACAATATCTGTAAGGGTATTGTGAAATATGCTGTCAGCGGCGGCATACGCCTGGGTGGCCTGATCTGTAATTCCAGGCAGGTGGATAAAGAGTACGAGCTTATCAAGGCTTTGGCAGATCGGCTTGGCACACAGCTTCTGCATTTTGTACCGAGGGATAATATTGTCCAGAGAGCCGAGCTTAAGAGGATGACCGTGATCGAACATGCTCCTGATTGCACTCAGGCAAATGAGTACCGTACTCTTGCACGCAAGATTTCTGAAAACAAGAATATGGTTATTCCAGAACCTTTGACCATGGATGAGCTTGAAGAACTTCTTATCACCTATGGATTTATGGAAGTGGACGAGGAGGAGGTCGCAACAGCGTAGGGGTGAACCTATGTATTCGCCCATGTGTCAGGAGAACTAAGGAGTAATAATTATGTCTGAAAAGTCTGAAAAAATTGATGAAACCCGTGAGTTTTTAAACTTACTCTTAAAAAATTATCCGGAAAAGGCCGGAAAAAAACGTGCCGGTCACATCATTGTAAAAGAGAGTCCAAAGGAGTCTGAAGATCCTTCATGTGCCTCGACCTGTGCGATTAAGTCTAACGTAAAGTCGATTCCCGGAGTCATGACTGCCAGGGGTTGCGCATTTGCAGGATCCAAAGGTGTAGTCTGGGGACCGATACGGGACATGGTGCATGTCAGTCATGGACCGGTGGGCTGTGGCTACTACTCATGGAGTACAAGAAGAAACCTGGCCCAGGGCCAAATAGGTGTTAATAATTTTGTTCCCTTTCAGTTTACAACCGACTTTCAGGAACAGGACATAGTTTATGGAGGCGCACGTAAGCTGGAAGAGGTGGGACGTGAAATAAAACAACTTTTTCCAGAAGCAAAAGGAATTTCCATACAGTCGGAATGTCCGGTAGGGTTAATTGGTGATGATATTGAATCATCAGCCCGAATCCTTGAGGAAGAGCTGAAGGTGCCGGTTATTCCGGTACGCTGTGAAGGTTTTCGTGGTGTCAGTCAGTCGCTTGGACATCACATAGCCAATGACACCATCCGTGACTATGTCATCGGAAAAGCTGAGTTGCCTGATCCGACTCCCTATGATATAGCACTTATCGGTGACTACAACATAGGCGGCGATGCTTGGGCCAGCATGAAGATCCTTAAGGATATGGGACTTCGAGTAATCGCGTTATGGTCAGGAGACGGACAGCTTGAAACTATGAAAGTTACTCATAAAGCCAAGCTTAACCTGATTCATTGTTATCGCTCCATGAACTACATTGCAAGGCACTTAGAAGAGGAATACGGCATACCGTGGCTTGAGTTTAATTTCTTCGGCCCGACAAAGATCGAGCAGTCTATACGTGATATAGCAGAGAAGTTCGACGATAAGGTCAAGGAGAATGCCGAAAAGGTGATCGCCAAGCACCGTCAGGACATGGATGCAGTGATAGAAAAATATCGGCCCCGATTGGAAGGTAAGAAAGTTATGTTGTATGTCGGCGGTTTAAGGCCGCGCCACGTGATAGGCGCTTATGAGGACCTTGGCATGAATGTGATTGGCACCGGTTATGAGTTTGGTCATGCCGACGACTATCAGAGAACACTCAACACAGTGAAAGACGGTACTGTTATTTACGATGATGTAACCCAACTTGAGATGGATGAGATGGTGGAACATTTTAAGCCTGACCTTGTGGGTTCCGGTATCAAGGAAAAATACGTCTTTCAGAAGATGGGTGTGCCTTTCAGGCAGATGCACTCCTGGGATTACTCAGGACCTTACCATGGCTACGAGGGCTTTCCTATCTTTGCGCGTGATATGGATATGGCGGTTAACTCCCCGACATGGAAGCTTGTCAAAGCTCCCTGGGAGTAAGATGAATGAATTACGGAGGGAAAAAATACTATGAAAACCGCAGAATGGATTAATACTACAGAGTACAAGGAACTTAATTTTCAGCGTAAGTCTCTTGTTATAAATCCGACCAAAGCTTGCCAGCCGATTGGGGCGTTTTTCTGTGCGGCAGGTTTTGAAGGCACCATTCCTTATGAACATGGTTCACAGGGTTGCGCGGCTTACTTCAGAAACAATCTCTCAAGGCACTTTCGTGAGCCGTTTCCGGCAGTGTCCGACTCAATGACTGAAGATGCGGCAGTCTTTGGCGGTCGGGCAAACATGATAGAAGGACTTCGAAACACTCATGCCCTTTACAAGCCTAAGATGATTGCTATGTGCACTTCGTGTATGGCTGAAGTGATCGGTGATGATCTAAGGGCCTTTATCTCAAACGCCAGGGATGCCGAATCTATACCGAAAGATTTTCCGGTTGCGTATGCACATACACCAAGTTTTATAGGCTCGCACATTACTGGTTACGATGCGATGCTTCTGGGCATTATCGATCTGTTGTCAGAGGGTAAGTACAATGGGCCGGAAAATAGAAACGGTAAAATAAATATCATACCCGGCTTTGACACACATGTGGAAAACATAAGGGAGTTTAAGCGCTACATGGAGTTGATGGATGTTGACTGCACAGTGCTTGCCGATAATTCCGAGGCGTTTGACTCGCCACTTACCGGTCAGTACGACATGTATAAAGGCTTAACGACTTTTGAGGAAGCAGGCGATTCGGTTAATGCCGTAGGCACCATCTCGATGCAGGCCTATTCCACAGTAAAGACTCTTAAAAAATATAAGGTTAAATATGCACAGCAAACAGTAGGATTTAACTATCCATTTGGGATATCTGGTTTTGATTCCTTTTTAATGAAGGTATCTGAGATGACAGGCAAACCAGTATCCAAGGCTATTAACCGGGAGCGTGCATTAGCAGTGGATGCTGCAATTGATGCTCATCAATATTTTCACGGAAAACGTTTTGCCATATTTGGTGATCCTGACATGATGCTTGGACTTACTGCCTTTATCCTTGAGATGGGAGGCGAGCCGGCACATATCATATCTTCAAATGGAACGAAGAAGTGGGGGAAGGAAATGGAAGCGCTGCTTTCTGCTTCTCCCTATGCTGAAACTGCAGGCGTTTATCCAGGGCATGATCTTTGGCATATGCGCTCATTGCTGATGACCGAGCCGGTGGATATACTGATCGGAAATTCGCATGGAAAGTATGCAGCAAGAGATGCTGATATTCCGCATGTACGCATAGGTTTTCCGATAGTCGATCGTGTGAATCTGCACCGGTATGCGACACTTGGTTACCGTGGCGCAATAAATTTAATTACGTGGATTACAAACGCACTTATTGAAGAGGTGGACCGTAAAAGCGATGACGCCCATTTCGAGTTACTCAGATAAATCAAGCTCTAAATTAACTGCCGACAGGCTGTTTGAACACTCTTGCAGTAAAAGACCGTCATCAATGGATGGTGTTTGCAGGAGCCGGGGCGGTGAGTCGTGCGCTTTTGATGGAGCAATGATAGTGTTGCAGTGTATCGCTGATGCCGCTCATCTGGTCCATGGACC
>CAYWZR010000157.1:0-5693 GCA_964462885.1 uncultured Nitrospirota bacterium | reverse complement strand
GGAAAACCGTGGTTTCGAATAAGAAAGAAGCGCTTTCAAAGAAAGTTCTTAATGATTTAGGACTTCTTAAATACTTTGAATTTGTTATGGGAGGCGACAGTGTTTCCGAGAAAAAACCCTCGCCGCTACCGCTTATTACTACCGCCCAACATTTTGGTGTTGCACCGGAGCACTGCTTGATGGTTGGCGATAGCCAGTTTGATATGGTGGCGGGGAAGAGGGCGGGCATGAAAACTTGCGGTGTTACATATGGCTTCCGGGGAAGGACGATACTGGTGGAGTCTGGAGCTGATTACCTTGTGGATTCTTTTGATAAAATACCCGGTCTTCTTGTTTAATTGATTTTAGTGAATTTAGTAAATAAAAATTAGTAAAGTAGGATAAAATAAAGGTCTCTCCTCTTTGGAACTCACCCTCGATACCATTAATAATATTCGTTTGTATCAGCGCAAAAAGGGCTATCGGTACAGTGTGGATGCACTTTTACTTGAGAACTTTGTATGTCTAAAAAACGTGCGGCACTGTATTGATCTTGGTGCTGGCTCCGGTATAATCTCTCTTCTTCTGGCTACCCGTTACAGTAGTGCCAGAATAACCGCCGTGGAACTTCAGAGCGCACTTGCTGATGTAGCCCGTAAAAACATTACTCTGAACGGGTTGGATGAACAGATAAAACTTGTTCAGGCTGATATCGGAAAACTTGGCCGTACTGTGCTTGCTGGTAAGGCCGACCTCGTTGTCTCCAATCCGCCTTACAGGCGGATAAGGTCAGGACGATTAAATAATGAAGATGAAAGATCGATTGCCCGCCACGAAATACTTTTGACGTTTAAGAATCTTGCTAGTGCTGCTTCTCGTCTGTTAGAAAACAACGGAAGTTTCTGTATTGTGCATAATCCTGACAGGTTACCTGAAATTCTTAACGAACTTTCTTTGGCCCGCATGGAGCCAAAGCGGTTAAGGATGGTGCATTCGAAGCCGCAAATCGAGGCTAAAATGTTTTTGCTGGAGTCGGTTAAGGCAGGACGGCCCGGGTTAAAGGTCGAGCCACCGTTATTTCTATCCGAGCAGTCTCATACTTAACGACGAATTAAGGTTAGGGCTTGTCACAAAATAACTTGCGTTTTTCGCGCTCAGCTTTGAATTGGATTTGCCTGGTCCGATTGAGCAAAACCGAAGGAATAGCAGGGCTATTTTGAGGATTTTGCGATTAAGAAACAGTCAAAGACGGCCCGAAGATGAGATGCGAAAACGTTAAGTTATTTTGGGACAAACCCTTAGACTGTCTGAGGAACGACAACACCTTCTAAACCGTTTGCAGGAGAAGCCAGGTGGTGTGCCTAAAGCATAAAAATATCTTTACAATTATAGATAAGAACTGCAAGGAGGAAGAAAATGCAAGGAAAAGACATTCTTTTAGGAACCATCAGACAGAGTGGATATTTAAAAATTGAATCTGGAGAAATTTTATTAACTAAAATCTCAATGCAGGCAGCACAGAGTCCTGAATCAGCAGTTATTGAATTTACTTCAGATGATGTAGATAAATTGGTAATGGTTAGAGGTGACCTTTCAGGTGATGTGCTTTATTCTGCAAATATTATAGAAATTGCCTCACCCATTACAGATAGTTTAATAAAGACATTGATAAAGAAGGACGTTATGTCTTTTCAAGAAATTCAAAAGATTCAAGATGTCCAAAAAAATCAAGACCAGATAGCAAAAACTGAATCTAAAGAGATGAACACAGATAAGCCCAAAAAACTCTGTCTGCTTGTTATCGGTCACATGAAAAGCTCTCCTGGAGCTGTAAATACAAACAGCGATGTCACAGAATTTGATTTTAATGAAAATCTTGCATTTCGCATTGAAAAAAAGGTTAATCAAACAGACATTCAGAAGGTTTATAGAAAAACATACAAGGAGCTGCCTGATGATATAAATGCTATAGCTCCTGATTTTGTTGTAAGTCTTCACTGCAATGCTTTTAATACAAAAGCTTCAGGAACAGAGGTGCTTTATTACCATAAATCTGAAATAGGTAAGAAAATGGCCGAAAAATTTCTCAATTATTTAGTTGAACATTTAAAGTTACCTGATAGGGGGATTAAGCCAAAGTCCGCTGAAAACAGAGGAGGTTACCTTTTACGCTATACAAAGGCGCCCTGTATAATTGCAGAGCCATTTTTCATTGACAACGATAGTGATCTATCCAAAGCTCAGGAGAATATAGATGGATTAGCAGAGGCTTATGCAAAAGCGATTGAATCGGTTTCTAAAATAATTGATTCTTCAACAGCATCTGTGAGCTAATTCAGAAAAGCTTAATGCTTGGTTCCTGATGTCTGGTTAATCTATATACTTATCTTTACCACTACTTATTCGTAGTAAGTCGCAGAAGCTGTATCTGATTCCCAGACAGTAACAGAAGAAACCTCAAGACCTTCAGTATCGACCCTTTTTTTCAGGGATTCATAAAGCCACTTGGCTATGTTTTCAGAAGAAGGATTAATCTCTGTAAAGGGAAAAATATTGTTTAACATGTCGTGATCCAGTGTCGAGATCACTTCGTTAGTTATTGCTTTTAAATCACTAAAATCCATGGCAAGACCGATATCGTTTAATCTGTCTGCGCTTACGGCAACCTGTACTTTCCAGTTATGTCCGTGAAGGTTTTCGCAACGTCCTTTATATCCTCTAAGCTGGTGAGCCGCAGCGAAACGGCTCTCTATCATTAATTCATACATTTGAACAACCTCCTGTATTTTTGAAGACGCAAGACTATATTGACATATTTCCAGCGCTCAGTAATTAGTTATTTTTTTAACTCCACATAGCCGCTTCGAAATTGGCTGAGGGTGCCTTTATTGATAATATCCCATGGGAAGGCCAACGTTCCAGCAGCTCGCCATTCCATAGACAGGTGATGTAAAATCTAATCTCGTCGTTCTCAGCCGCTCCGATGTCTTCAAACAGAACTCCAAGTTCCAATATATCTTTCAGACCGCAAGCAAGCGTTTTTATCTGTGAAAATTCTCCATTCTCAGATTTGTAAAGTTCGGCTTTCAGCAGACCTTCCATAGAGGCAACAATTACTTTCATTACCTGTGGTTTTATGAAATGAAACTCAAAAGACAGCAGGTTCAGGTCAAGTTCTACAAATGGCCTGTTTCCATCGATTCTCAGGTAAAGGGTTTTTAGATCGAAGCCGAAATACAAATGAGACATAAGGCTGTCCGATCTATGCATAGATCCTCCGGCCCCACCAATCTCGGCTTTGCCAGCTGCAAGCCACTCAAAATAACTGGTAGATTCACCATCAATTACAGGCTGTATAAATCCCCTCGGCTGAGCAGGCACTCGTATGTTCCGGTCTTCTCTTAGTACGGAAAGCTGAAGATCCGGTGGTGGCTCTTTTCCGAGAGCCCGGTAAACATTAATAAGATTATTGCGAAATAGTTCATCGAAATCAGCTTGTGTGTCGGTAGCATGCTCGTCTCCGTACCACCAGCACCAGTCACTGCCCTCGGCGATATAGATAGATCTCCATGCTTCCTCCACCGCCTCAGGGGAGAACGTCTCGGCTATAAGAAGTGCTTCCAGGTCGTCCCTTGTACGACTAAGCAGTTCCCATGCCTTTCGATCCTCCTCATGACCTATCCATATTCCAAAATCGGAGTTGATCCAGGAGCCGGCATATAAACGGTTGATCTCACGTGATGGAGGATGTTCTGCAAGAAACTCGGATACCGTGGCACATTTTACAAATGTTTCGTTACTGAGCCTTTCATAGAGGTAAAGAAGGAAATCTCTGCCGTCATTTTTATACCACTCCCATGCGTTTTCGCCGTCCAGAATCACCGGGACCGCGTAGGCCCGATCTTTTGGCAGAGACTGGTGGATGCCCCAGAGTCTACCGATGAAATTATCCACAGCGTCCCTGGCTTCCATCTTGTGGTAGTCAAAACCAAACAGATCAGATAATGCGTGATCTCTGAAAAATATTCCAATGTTGTTTGAAAGACGGTAAGGTTGATACAACGTGGCCGGATCAGTCAGTGCTCCTGAATTGGAGTAATCCCTCAGACCCGTCTTCAGGGAGTTGGCAAGCACACCCTCATCCGATGCTATCCACTTTATAGAATTTTCTTGAAATGCCGACAGTATTTCCTGGCTGACAGATCCCTCGGACGGCCACATTCCAGATGGCGGGCTGCCAAATGTCTGCTCGTGAAACTCCACGGCACGTCTTATCTGCTCTTTTGCGTCCTCTGGATGGTTAAACCTTGTAGGAAGCGGAGAATGCGGCATGCACTCCTTGGCTCTATCGCTGTCCCATAAAAGCGGTAAGATTGGATGGAAATAGGGTGTGGTTGAGATCTCTATCTGTCCAGTTTCCTGCATAGATCTATACTTAGGCACAATTTTCGAAAGGATCTCTCTTTGTTTTTCAAGAAGAAGTTTTTTTTCAGGCTCTGTGTAATCCCTTCCCTTTTGTACGAGTTCCATCAGGAGTTGGTCGCTATCTCTGAACATCGGATCGAACCAAGCCAAGTTGAACCAGACCTGGAGATCCAGAAAATCCTGTCGGCTGAAATATTTGCCAGCCCTTTTGATCTCGCTATGGGTTGGATGAGGACCGCGTTTTGTCAGGAGTTCTCCATAACGTGGGAACCGGTAAATCATGTTGTCCCAATTCGCCATAAAGAAGTTTTCAAGTATAAATATTTTTTCGCCGGTATCGAGATCGTCGGCAGGCTTAAGGCTTACTGCAAGGTATTGGTCTTTTGCGGTTTCGTTAACGTAGTCGTTTATCTGTTCTATAAGCGAAGGGACAAGGTTGAACGTCTGTCTGACGGCTGGAAAGTCCTCCAGGATGGCTGGCATGTCATAATAGTCCTTGATTCCATGAAGTCTTACCCAGGGCAGACGGTAACTACCCGAGAGGGGATCCTTGTAGTAGGGTTGGTGCATGTGCCACAAGAAAATTAGATAAATTTGATCCACGACTGCCTACTTTTCAAAATTGAAGATCAGCTCTCCCTTTCGTCCCAGACCCAGGTCTTCTCTGGCCATCTTTTCTATATGGGAAGGGTCTTCTTTAAGAGCTGTTATTTCAGTTTTCAGCATTGTGTTCTTACTTGCGATCAATTCTATCTCAGTTTTGATATCATTTTTGGCGATAACCAGTTTACGATACGACAAATATCCCATATCTCCAATAATGAAATTTATGGAAAGATAAGTAAAAAATAGTAAGAAAACAGCAAGAAGAAGGGTTTTTTTCTTCTTCTGCTCTGACCTGACCTGGGCACTAGCTTTGTTACGCATTTTATTGTCTGGCTATGTTGTGTTTTTTAAATTATATCAATGTCGAATGAAGTTTTCCATCAGGTAATTTGGGTCTCAATACGTTTTTGTCTAATTCAAGTGTGTAAGATAATAAAGTTGTACTAATATCTATTTTTTTTGAAGCATTAAGAATTTCTATCCCAACTAATCTTTCTTCAGAGGTCATGTCTAACTTAACGCCTTCTGGTGTTTTATTTCCTAGTTTTAGATGCAAAGCATATACTTCATTATCATATTTTTACATTGGCTCTATAAGTGATTAAAAACATCTCTTCCCTGATATCTGGCCACTACGCCAAGCTCTTCCTCTATTCTTAGTAGGCGGTTGTACTTGGCCATCC
>CAYWZR010000156.1:0-5720 GCA_964462885.1 uncultured Nitrospirota bacterium | reverse complement strand
ATACGCAGAGTTCAGGATCAAGGGAGCGATGCTTGACGAAATTCGCTCGATGCAGTGGGGATCGAGGGGAATGAAAAAAAGAATGTCTGATGTAAAAAAAGCCTATTCGGCTCTCGAAAAAAGGTTGGGACGACACGCCGAAGAAGACGAAGTGGCTGACTACCTGGGGCTGAGCCTCGAGGAATTCCACAAACAAACCAGCGAGGCCGGGATGTCGGTACTTCTCAATTTTGAAGACCTCCTGCCAAACGGGGGAGACGGGGATATGGATATCATGGAATGCATATCAGACGGGAAGAAAAAGGAAGGCCCTACAGCCGCCATGGACCTATTAGAGGTAAAAAGCATATTAGGGAAGCAGATAGACAATCTTCCGGAAAAGGAACGTATGGTTATGACGCTCTATTACTATGAAGAGATGACAATGAAGGAAATTGGAGCAGTGTTGAGCCTGACCGAGTCCAGAGTTTGCCAGCTTAATGCCCAGGCGCTTCTGCGTCTAAAAGATAAGGTGGAGGTGTTGAGAGATGTAGGGTGAGGGATGAAGTAAGAATGGAAAACCTTGAAGCTATAGAATCCTACTCCCTTTGTCTTTCTTTAGCCCTAAACAAACAAACTGTTCCTGCCGATAGATAAAAATATCTCATGCCAGAGCAAGAATAGGAAACATTTACCATGATTGAAGAGTTCCTTAAACAGCTTGAATCAGAAGACTCCTCTGCACGCCGTGATGCGGCGGCAAAGCTTGGTGCAACAGATGCTCGAGCCATCTATCCCTTGATAAAAGCGCTATGGGATGAGAGTCCCGGTGTGCAGGAGACGGCTGTAAACTCTCTATCAAGCTTTGCAGATGAAGCGACCGTCTGGGCAGTACTACCTCTTTTGCGGGAAGATGCTCCAAGACGCAATATGGCTATTGACATTCTGACTAGTATTGGCCCTAAGGTTGTGCCGTTCATGGCAAAAATGCTTATCGATAAAGATCCAGATGTTAGAAAATTCCTGGCCGATGTGTTCGGAGTTGTTGGTGGTGACCAAGTGGTGCCTCCGCTCATGAAAGCTCTTTCTGATAAAAATGCCAATGTACGTGCATCTGCGGCAAAGTCATTGGGAATGTTGGGGATAAAAGAGGCTGTTCCACACCTTGTAAAACTTTTAGAGGATGATGAATGGGTCGCCTTCGGCGCTGTAGAGGCACTTGGAAATATTGCTGACGAAGAAGCGGTACACGCTATAACTTCCTTGCTTGACGGCCCGTCCCTGGCCCTTAGAATTATGGCGATTGAAGCATTGGGAGATATCAGCTCGCCGCTTGCAACAAACTCTCTTTTTAAAACACTGGAAAAAGTGGATGACGAAGAAAAAATGTTGGTTGCAAAAAGTCTGGTTAGAATAGGGATAACTAATACCGTGGGGCTGGAATCCGTACTTATGAATTTACTTAAAAACGGAGAGCCCGAAGATCGAATAATTGCTGTTCAGGGACTTACGGATTTGCGATGCAACAAGTCCGTTCCCCTTATGATTGAACTTGCCGGAGCCCAGGATATATCCATTCCTGATGAGGAAGAACTATACAGGGTTTTGATGAACGCTATAGTCAATATAGGCGATGAGGCCGGTCTTGCACGACTTCTTGGTAAAAACAAAAAACTTAAATACCGTGCAAAGGTAGCTGTTATAGATGCTCTCGGCCACCTTCAAAGCCGGATAGCTTTACAGCCGCTTTTGAATTGTTTAAAAAGTCCTCAGCGGGAGGTTCGCCGAGCTGCTGCCCGGGCTCAGGCGAGCATTGCTGAAAACTCCTCTGCCACAAGCCTTATGGATAACGGACTTACTGATGAAGACGGACATGTCCGTAGATCTGCTGCACGCGCCCTGGGCAGAATCGGTGAGAAAAAAGCACTTCCCATTCTGCTGGAGATTATCCGAAAGGAAACCTACCCGGACGTGCTTGAAGATGTCATTGAGGCGGCAGTTTCTCTGGATGAATCAGTGCTTGGCCATTTGGCCAAAAGCAAGCAAAGCAACATAAGACATGTTATTGCACGCCTTGCACGCGGAAAAGAGTTGCTGCCACTAGTTCGAGACAAGGATGAGAATGTTCGAACTGCCGCTGTTTTATCGTTGGGGCAAGACGAGGACCCTAAGGCTGGAGAAACACTTGCCAAGCTTATAACTGATCCAGATGTGGAAGTACGCAAAGCTGCAGTCCGTGGTCTGGGTAGAATCGGAGACAAAGATTGCCGTAAGGCTCTTATAAAATGCCTGTCGGATAAAGACATGTGGGTGAAGATGTTCGCAATCGATGCACTAGCAGATCTTGATGAGGCTTCGGCTGTAAGTGATGTACGTAAACTTCTTGCCGTCCGGGAAAATGGTCCTGTTCGGATCGCCGCTGTACGGTACCTTGCCCGGTTAGGAGCCAAAAAAGACCTGGAGAAATATCTGAAGGATGCTGATCCGCTTGTAAGAGACGAGGCGGCATGCGCCATAGAACAAATGGACACAGAGGGAGCTAACTAATGTTTAACTCTGTAAAACTTTCAGACGGAACATTCCGCCAGACACGAGATTACATCTACAGCAAGTGCGGAATTTATATTCAGGATACAAAAAAATATCTAATTGAGAACCGTCTTCAGAAGCGCCTCCAGGAAAAAAACCTGAGAAGTTTCGAAGACTACCTCTATCTGCTCCAGTACGACACCAATGAGCAGCTACACCTATTTAACCTGATTACAACACGCGAGACGAGTTTCTTCCGAGAACCCATGCTTCTTGAGGCTTTTCATAAGGTATTGCTGCCACAGGTGTCAAAATCCAAAGCTGGAAAACCCATTAATATTTGGTCTGCCGGATGCTCTACAGGAGAAGAACCATACACACTGGCCATATACCTGCTTGAACACGGCAAAGGCCGGGCTAATAGCAAAATCCTGGCCACAGACTTAAGCAGTGACGCAATATCAAGCGCAAAACGCGCTGTCTACGGAGACTATGCCCTTCGGAATGCAACACCGGAATTTCTGAAAAAATATTTTATTAAAACCACTGGCGGACTCACCGTGTCTCTTCCGGTAAAACGCATGGTTCAATTCAAGGCTATAAATCTAACGGATGATCGAGCGATGCGCGGGATATGCGGTATGGACTTCATCTTCTGCCGTAACACTATGATCTACTTTGATACTGCCGTAAAACAAAAAGTGGTTTCATTTTATTATGACTCTCTCAACCCTGGCGGCTATCTCTTTGTGGGAGCCTCGGAGAGTCTACATTCCGTCTCAAGAGCATTCAAACCTATTGCTATAAACAAAGCTGTGGTCTATAAAAAGGGGTGATGACTGTTATGAAAATGCGGATATTAATTGTAGATGACGATTCAACAACCAGGAAGATTCTTGGAATGTACGTCAGACAAAAAGGCTTCGATGTGGTGACAGCTGAAAACGGACTTGAGGCTCTCGAAAAGTTGGCCACTGAGCAGATCAATCTTATTATGACCGACCTTAACATGCCAAATATGGATGGAATCGAGCTAATAAAGAATCTGAAGGCCAGCCCTGACTATGCCGATATTCCTGTTATGATGATTTCAACAGAGGCTGATGAAGAGGAAAAAAAGATGGCGCAAGATGCGGGAGCTACCGCCTATCTGGTAAAGCCAGTGACTGGCGATGTGGTTACTGACAATGTAAAGGACATACTCAAACAATTTTTTTCCGGGAGGCTCTCCTGACATGGTTGATCTTAAGATGAGAATTATGGTGATTGACGATTTCTCCACTATGAGACGAATTGTTAAGAACATACTTAAACAGCTCGGCTACACAGAAATAGAAGAAGCGGAAGATGGAGAACATGCTCTTAGCAAATTGAGGGAAAAGCCGGTCCAGTTCATCATAAGCGACTGGAACATGCCGAAGATGGACGGTCTGGAACTCCTTAAAAATGTCAGGAATGATTCGCAGTTAAAAGAGATACCGTTCCTTATGGTTACTGCCGAGTCTGAAAAAGAGAATATTATGGCAGCAATCGGAGCCGGCGTCAGTAACTATATTGTTAAACCGTTTACAGCGGAGATTCTCAAGGAAAAAATGGACAAAGTACTCGAAAAACACGGAATGGCTTAGTTTATTTGATCGGTCCGATCAGACTTATAGGCCTGATCAGTCTGATCCTAAAAGTCTGCTTAAGCTTTTAAGAAGTTAGTTAAATGGGCAAACACAAGTTAGCCCCTACTTTATACAAAAATTAGTTAAAGGGAAACAAAACCAATGCCGGATGAGATGGAAGAAATCATAGACGACTTTATCATGGAGACTCAGGAAGTCCTCGAAGGTCTGGATGAAAAGTTTGTGGAGCTCGAAAGCCGCGGCGAAGACCCTGACCTTATAAACGAGATCTTCAGATCGGTTCACACAGTCAAAGGGGCAGCAGGTTTTCTTGGTTTCCAGCAAGTAGTCGATGTCTCGCATCGCGCAGAAACTCTGCTTAAAAAGATTCGCGACGGCGAAATGAGCTTTACCCGTGACATCACAGACGTTGTTCTTAAGGCTGTGGATACGCTGAAGGTGTTGATTGGTCACGTTAAAGCCCGCGATGGTGTTCAGGAGGATATCGCTCTTCTTCTTCGAGTACTCGAATCGGCAGCTGAGCCTGCAATAGAGGCTCCGCCTCAACCTGATAATGAACCGGAAACGAAGTCTCCTCCTCGTATAGGCGAAATTCTGGTAGAGGAAGAATCAATAAGCCGTGAAGACCTTAACGAAGCGCTTGAAGAACAAGATCGCGAGCGAAAGATAGGTGAGATATTAATCGACCAAAAAGGGGTCGAGCCGGAAGCCATTCAAAATGCTCTCAGCCAGCAGAAGAAAAATGCGGAGGAAAAGAAAGACGAACCGGAAAGAGAGGTCGCGCATAACATCCGTGTAGATGTGAAACGCCTTGACTCTGTGATGAATCTGGTGGGCGAAATGGTCTTGGGCAGAAACCGTCTTATCAATATAGGCTCAAGTCTTGAGAAACACTACCCAGAAGATTCAGCGGTGCAGATGCTGCTTGAGAACCTCTCGTTTATAAGTCTTGTCACCACAGATCTCCAACTTGCGGTTATGAAAACACGCATGCAGCCGGTGCGTAAGGTTTTCAGCAAGTTTCCCCGCATTGTTCGTGACCTAAGCAGGAAACTGGGCAAGGAGGCGGAACTACATATTTTCGGTGAAGACACTGAACTCGACAAAGCAGTGATCGAAGAACTGGGAGATCCACTTGTACACATGATTCGAAACACCATTGATCATGGTATCGAAATGCCTGAGGAACGAGTAGCAGCTGAAAAACCGCGTGCAGGTAAGATAGAGTTGAAGGCTTCCCAGGAAGGTGATCATATCTTGATCGAAATCATAGATGATGGCAAAGGCATGCCCCTGGAACGTATCAGGCAAAAGGCCGTTGAGAAAGGTCTTGTTTCTGAAGCGGAAGCGGCAAGGATGGATGATAAACAAGTACTTGACTTCATCTTTATGGCCGGCTTTTCCACAGCGGAAAAGCAGACAGAGCTGAGTGGTCGAGGCGTTGGCATGGACGTAGTAAAAACTCACATTTCACGTTTAAACGGATATGTGGAGGCATCAACAAAAAAAGGCCAGGGGACAAGTATAAAAATCACGCTCCCTCTAACCCTTGCAATTGTTCAGGCATTAATGGTGAGTGTT
>CAYWZR010000155.1:0-5780 GCA_964462885.1 uncultured Nitrospirota bacterium | reverse complement strand
GAAGTTATAGTCCAGGTAGAGATTTTCCAGGCACGCTTTTGCAGATATGGACATGGTATCAAGTCCTTAGATTAGGTATTAGGTTCAGTCTACCCATTTACACTAAAGCAGATATTATTCACCAGGGTAAAAGAAAAACAAGAACCAATCTTCAACAACTTATTTAAGAAACTTTTAGAAAACTTCGAGGCTTAAAAATTACGTGGATCAGCTATTTCACCTTTAATAGCTGTGGCTGCTGCTGTTGCAGGGCTCATCAGATGAACCGTACCACCCGAGCCCATGCGACCGTTGAAATTCCTGTTGGTTGTGGAGGCACATACCTCACCCGGAGCCAAAACTCCATTGCTCATGCCCAGACACGCTCCGCAAGTGGGATTCGTCACGCAAAAATCAGCATCCATAAATACTTTAATTATGCCTTCCTCCTCAGCCTCACGAAAGACCTTGGGTGTGGCTGGAGAGACAATGCCTCGCACTGTAGGAGATATTTTTCTGCCCTTCAGTATTTTGGCGGCAGCTCTTAAATCTTCAAGGCGACCGTTAGTACATGAACCTATATAAACCTGGTCAACAGGAGTTTTTTCCTTTTCCATCTCCGATACCCCTTTAACCTGATCCGGCTTGTACCCAAAGGTTACAAGTGGCTCCAACTGCGAAACATCAATTTCGATAACCTGCTCATAGCTACATCCATCATCCGAACTCCAGTGCCTGAAATCTTCAAGAGCAGACTTCTTATCTGTATACTCATCAGATATGAAGGGCCACAGATAATCAACAGTAACAACATCAGGCATGCAGACACCTGATGTACCACCCGCCTCGATCGCCATATTGCAGAGCGTCATGCGACTCTCCATAGACATCAAGTCAACCACCGGTCCGCCAAACTCTATTACGCTATCAGTAGCACCGTTAACTGTCAGAGTCTGCACAACCTTCAATATCACATCCTTTGCATAAACCTGGTGCGGCATCCTGCCGGTGATATTGACACGAATGGTTTTTGGTTCCCTGAAAGCACAGACACCTTTTAGTATGCCCACTTCAAGGTCTGTTGTGCCCACACCAGCGGCAAAAGCTCCAAAAGCTCCATGTGTGCAGGTGTGGGAATCCCCCATAATTACTGTGTAGCCGGGCCGGATAAAGCCTTTCTCCGGAAACAACGCGTGACATACCCCGTTTCTGCCCACGTCAAAAAAATCCATAATTTTATGCCTACGAGCCCAGTTACGAAGTATCTTTGCCTGCTCTGCTGTCTTTGTGTCCTTAGAAGGGGTCACGTGATCGATTACTACCTTAATCTTACGGGGATCAAACACACTATCCATACCTCTTCCGATCAGGTCGTTAATAGCAACAGGCGTGGTGATTTCATGACACATCACCACATCTATATTCAAAACCTTTACCCCTGCTCCTGGAAAAGGTTCTTCCCTTAAGTGTGATTGAAATATCTTCTCTGCAAGTGTCTTGGCCATAAGTTCATAAAAACAGCTTAGTAAATTTTAATTAATAATGAATATTTTAATATCGTCAGCATTATTTTGTGGCTGTCAATAATATCATAAATGTACCCTTGTGTTGTGAACAGCTATCAATCATCAGGCACTTGAGTAGGAACCGGTACCTGCTGCTGTGACTTTTCCTCGTACTCTTTCCGCTTACGTATGGAAATTTTGTTAAGATCTTTGCTGTCTGTCACGATTTTAGGTGTAAGAATAATTAATAGGTTGGTTTTTTCTTTATTTTTTGATCGGAATTTAAACAGCCATCCAAGAATAGGAATATCACTCAGAAACGGTATTCTTCGGATAGTTTCTGATTCATTTTCCCGCATAAGACCGCCTATTACCACTGTTTCACCACTACGAACAACTACAGAAGTTTTGGCCGATCTTTTTGTTATTGTAGGGCCTATTGTAGCCACAAGAGTTTCCGACTGTTCAGGCACAGCGGAAATCTCCTGATAGATATCCAGGTTCACATAATCGCTTTCATTTATTCTGGGTTTAATCCTTAGCAGAATACCCACGTCGGTTCGTTCCACTATGTTGGAGGTGATACCTGATGCGGTAGTGTCTTGTTTCGATATGAAGGGCACATTTTCGCCCACAAGAATCTCGGCTTCCTGGTTGTCCGAGGTGAGAATAGTCGGTGCAGAAAGCACGTTAAATGCATTCCTGAACTCGTTAATACTAAATAAAGCCGCAAACCCCGGCACCGAAAAATTAGTACTTGTGCCTGAAGTCGGGTCTGTGACTGTAGTTGTGAAAAAGTCGCCTATACTACCGAAGCTGAGTGCTGATAAACCCGTAATTATATTGCTCATAGATCCGGTATCCATTGTGCCAAAACCACCTATAGCAACTGGGGCTCCCCCCACATCTGCTGCTGCTCGCCACTTGGCACCAAGTTCATCCAGCTTACCAATAGATACCTCGGCTATAAGAGCTTCGACAAATACCTGTCTCCGACGAATATCGATCTGGCTGATAATCTCGACTATGCTTGCATAATCAGATGGTGCGGCCATTATTACCAAAGAATTCGTCGTCTTATGCGGCATTATCACGACATTCCCGGAGAAACCTGTCTCGGTCGAAGTAATTCCTGTCTTAGTTCGGCCTTTTCTGCTTGATGACCTTAAACGTCCTTTGGTAAGTCCCTGCAGGACTTTAGCCACTTCTTCAGCATCAGCATACTCAAGGGCATAGACCTTGGTGCGTCCTGATTTCTTTGGAAGGGGTTGGTCAAGAAGCTTTATCAGTTCTCTTATCTGTCTCTTGCGAGCCTTGTTATCGCCAATTAGTATGACCGCGTTCATTCTGTCATCTGAGACCACTGAGATAGATTCATCCTTCGCAAGTGATAAGCCTTTCTTAACCCTCTTGTTTTGGCCTTTTGTAAAGGCATCAGTGATAATGGCAGCCACGTTAGAAGCAGTTGCATACTCCAGCGGCACAAGTTCGAACCCCTGAGTACGTGAAGGCTGATCAATTTTCTTAATGATAGTAAGCAGTTTTTGGATATTTAGATCAGAGTCTATTACAAGGATAATGTTACCCGGTCCAAAGTACGACAGGAGACCGGTCTTGGAGATAAGTGGCTTGAGAAACGTTTGCGCAGAAGCAGCGGAAATATAATCAAGCGGGATTAGACGAGCAACATAGGTTTCGTCGGCAAGAACAGAAGGCTTATTATCTGTAGTAATAGGAGTCCCGCCCTGCCTGGCTTTTGCTTGCTGTACAATCTTGTACGCATTTACACCAGATGGAAGCAGAGTAAAACCTTTTAGCTCTAAAATTGCTGAAAACAACCTGAAGGCATCATCGCTTGAGAGTTCCGTAGGAGCGATTATGGTAACCTTTCCTTTGAGAGATTCGTCAAAGATAAAGTTGCTTCCAGTGACCTCGCTGATGAACTTGACCACCACCGGAAGATCAACATCCACAAAGTTAAACGCTACCTTATTGGTTTGTTCATCATCGTTGCCCTGTTCGTTCTGTTGTTTCTGGTAAGATTCCTGGGATAAAGCCTGACCTCTCCACGAAAGAGTCAGGCATATTAGAAAAACGATGATTCTTACCATATTAGTACCCATATTTATATTTATTCCTTATCACCGTATCTGGTAGGTCAATGCTATTCTTTTTTCATCACGGATTAAAAAAAGTTTTATTTGATCCATTCCCTTAAGTGTACTGAATGCCTGTATACCACTATCAGGGCTGTTAAGTTCCAGGTCATTTATCTTAAGCAGGACATCCCCGTTTTTAAGTCCGAGTTTGCCATAAACACCGTTTGGTTTTACTTCAGAAACCCTGAAACCTTCCTGCTTGTTGTTTACAATGTTCGGAAGCATTCGCGCATCGGTCAAGATACGCTGGGGATTTTTGAGAGATTCCTGAACCCCCTCTTTGTCCAAAACAAATTTTTGCTTACCCGTCCGGCGAATGAAACCTACATCTTTAGATGATCGTTTTCCTCTATATGACGTTTTTGTTCTTTTTCGCTGCTTACTTATGGTTGTAGAGCGATTATCAATTATTTCGGCTACGTTAGTGATTTTTATATGCTCTTCTCCTTGCGGCGTTGAGAGCACCACAAAATCGGGTGTTACCCTTATAAGCATTCCATAGCCAGGAATCTGAGTGCCGACACGAAAGACGGACTGCTGTTGTTTTTGGTCTTCAAATATCCCGAACCCGTAGTTACCCTCGCCTGCTATTGTACCCACCAAAGTTAAAGAAACCGCAACATCGCCGCTCTCCTGGCCGTTCTGACTATTTTTTTTTGTGCTGCCGATCGCGGTAAGGGGACCGGCAGAAGACTTGCCAAATGGATTTGTCTCCAGAATAGCTGAGTAAGACAAAAGATCCCTTGGTGGCTTTGACTTTGGCACTGTCAGAACAAGTTCTTCAGAAGTTTCCGAAAAGGCCGAGGAGGCTACGTCATCCAGTGCCATATTTGCGTAATGCCTGGCTAACAGGAGGATTAAGGCCAACACTCCAAACGCCAGGGCCGTATTTGCAATGCGTATGCCTTTAGGGAGATCCACGGAATGATCTTAGCAGAGAACTCTTTGTGTTTTCAACGAAAAAGGCTTTCTACTTAATATAGTTGTAAAGTGCTACTTCGTTCCTTCCCTGGCAATCGCAATTTTTCCAGTCCGAACAAATTCCTTTATACCCATAGGTCGCAGTATTCCTATAAACGCCTCGATTTTTTTTTCATCGCCTGTTACCTCGATTGTATAGGTTTTGGGGCTGGAGTCGACGATACGTCCGCGAAATATTTCGGCTGTTCTTAAAACCTCGGCTTTCTGCTCTTGCCTGGGGGCAACCTTTATTAAGGCCATTTCCCGTTCCACATGGTCAACCTCAAGAAAGTCGATAACCTTTATAACATCAATGAGTTTATTGAGTTGTTTTGTAATCTGCTCGATTACCTGATCATCTCCGCGGGTGATTATGGTCATCTGAGATATCTGTGGGTCGAGAGTCTCTCCAACAGAGATGCTTTCTATGTTAAAGCCGCGGCCGCTGAAGAGCCCGGATACATTAGATAACACCCCGAATTTGTTTTCAACCAGAACCGATATGGTATGTCTCATTATTTCACCGCCCTGACTTTCTTGTTTTTCTTTTCAACCTCTGCTTCGTACAAAAGCATATTGTCGATCGAGGCCCCGGCTGGAACCATGGGGTAGACCTTCTCCTTCCAGTCGCAGACAAAATCCATAAGTACCGGCTTCTTAACCTTAAAAGCCTCTTTGATTACCGGTTCGACCTCACTTGGCTTTGATGCTCTAAGCCCCACCACTCCATATGCCTCGGCGAGTTTAACAAAGTCAGGTATCATGTGCGAATCCAGGAATGTATGGGAATATCTCTCTTCAAAGAAAAGTTCCTGCCACTGACGAACCATTCCCAGATACTGGTTATTTAGAATTGCAATTTTAACCGGAAGTTTATTGATTACTGCTGTGGCTAATTCCTGTATATTCATCTGTATGCTGCCATCTCCAGCAATATCAATCACCAGCTTATCCGGAGCCGCCATTTGCGCACCAATGGCAGCAGGGAATCCAAAGCCCATAGTGCCCAGCCCACCAGAGGATATCCAGTGGCGTGGTTTATCAAATTTATAGAACTGGGCAGCCCACATCTGGTTCTGCCCCACCTCGGTTGTTATTATGGCCTGGCCTTTCGAAAGCTCGTATAACTTATCTACAACAAACTGCGGTTTTATCACATCATCTCCCTGGTCGTACG
>CAYWZR010000154.1:0-5789 GCA_964462885.1 uncultured Nitrospirota bacterium | reverse complement strand
GCGTTGGCGGAACCCGCAATTGCGACTGGTGGTTCACCAACGAAGCAGTACTTTTAGATACTGCCGGTCGGTACACAACCCAGGATGAGGGCAAAGACGAATGGCGTGGCTTTCTGGATATGCTTAAAAAAGCCCGAAAGCACAAACCGATAAACGGCGTTATAGTAGGCATCAGCATCTCGGACCTTATGGATGGAGACGAAGAGGCATGTGAGGATTACGGCAAGAAAATCCGACAACGAATAGATGAACTGATTCAACAACTGGATATCCGTTTCCCGGTGTACGTTATCTTTACTAAATGCGACCTGCTTCAGGGATTTGTAGAATTCTTTGGAGATATGAGCAGAGAAGAACGAAGCCAGGTCTGGGGACGTACACTTTCTGAAGAAGATCTCAAGCAGGCACCTGTTAAGACTATCTTCGAGCGTGATTTTGATACTCTCTATCAGTCTTTGAACAGCAGGAGGCTGGATAGGCTTGGCTATGAAATCAAGGTGGAAAACAAACAGGCTGTCTACTTTTTCCCCTTGCAGTACAAGTCAGTCAAGGCAAAGCTCTCTCGCTTTCTGGGCGCTCTTTTCGAGCCGAATCCATACCAGGAACAACCCATTTTCAGAGGTTTTTATTTCACTAGTGGAACTCAGGAAGGCACACCAATCGACAATGTAATTGGTGCAATGAGCAAGGCTTTTGGAGTTTCAGGCGATTTTTCCGCAGTTCATGGAGAGAAGGCAGGAGAAGCCAAGAGTTATTTTCTGAAAAACCTCTTCACCCAGGTTATTTTTCCAGACCAGGATATTGCCGAAGCCTCAACCAGTGCCGCCCGAAGGGCGCGGTTGCTTCGCCTGGCGACTTTCGCAGGTTCCCTGGTAATTTCAGCGGCCCTGATTGTGTCACTCACTATTTCCTTTATCGCCAACAAGCGACTTATCAGCACAACCAGTCATTCAGCCCAACAGGTTAGTAAAATAGATTGGAATAACTATGAACAATTTTCAGCAAATCTCGAAGCACTGGATACTCTGAGAGAACAGCTTGAAACACTTTATAGGTATCAATCAGAGGGCACTCCATTTATGATGCGCTGGGGATTGTACCGTGGTGATACCGTTTTGCCGC
Source organism: uncultured Nitrospirota bacterium (assembly GCA_964462885.1). Taxonomy (GTDB): domain Bacteria; phylum Nitrospirota; class Thermodesulfovibrionia; order SZUA-242; family SZUA-242; genus JALUUO01. The sequence goes on along the minus strand of CAYWZR010000154.1, from coordinate 4,667 downwards.
CAGTTCGGGATATATACCTCTCTCGCCTTTCCGAGATTCTTCTGGAGCCCATGGGGCTGGAACTTGAAGCAGAACTTGCACAGCTAAGCCAAAGCGGGATAAGGGACCTTGATGATTATTCCCACTATTACGATATGCTGAAGGCATACCTTATGTTAGCTGAACCGGCCAGAGCAGACACCGAGTTTTTAAATGAAATGTTCATAGCACTGCTGGATAATCAGTCTGATTCGGATGTGAAAGAAATAATGGTACGCCAAAGTGATTTCTACTTACGGCATATGAAGACTGCCGGAGTTCCTGTGATTGAGCCAGAGCCAAGGTTAGTTGATTCGGCAAGAAATGAGCTTAAAACCATTCCGACCATCCAGAGGGTTTTTCTCACTATTCGCAATAGGGGAAACAAAAACTTTGAGCCTTACACCCTGAAAAAAGCCATGGGGAGTAGGCGTCAGAATTTACTTTCCTCAAAATACGAGGTTCCTGGATTTTATACGCCCGAGGCCTGGAAAAAGTATTTTAAGGAAGCATCATCCAAGGCCGGTCAGGAGTTGTTAAAAGAGGATTGGATCCTTGCAGACCTATCCCAGGATCAAGCTGAAAAACCGGAAAAAATAGCTGTTGCAGAAGTGGAAAAAGAACTAAATAATCTCTACATGAAGGAATACGTCAGACAGTGGCGCAGTTTCATAGAGGGAATATCACTGCGCTCTTTTGCCGATATGGAAGATGCTGCCGCGCGGCTTCATCTGCTGGTAGGAGAAAACTCTCCTCTTGTACTCTTGCTTCAATCGGTAGTAGAACAGACAAGTATCGGAGAGACAACCGGAGTAAAGGTCGGAAAAACGGTTACAAAGCTCTTTAACAAAGCTACAAGAAAATTAGGATTAGGGAAGAAGGCGCTGCAGGAAGCGGCTAAGCCAAAGCCGGCGAATTTTGTACAGAAACGCTTTAGATCCCTTAGAAAGTTCGTCAAGGGCCTGGAAAACGGCTCTGAAAATGATATTCCTAAACTACAGATTTATATAGAAGAGATCGTAAAAATACAGACGCTTATGAACGATATGGTGAACTCGGATAATCCGCAACAGGAAGCGAGATATTTGGCTGGAAAAATATTATCCGGCGGTTCAGGCGAAGAACTCCATCAGGCATTAAACGCTCTTACAAGCATACTACGCGACTTTAATTCCGATGAAAAGAGGTTATTAGAGCCTCTACTTAAACAACCTGTTACAAACGTTCTGTCTGCCGTACTTGTGGATGCACAGAAGTACCTGGATAACCTGTGGCGCGCAGAGGTTTATGATGTGTTCCGGAAGAGTTTGCAGATGAAATATCCCTTCAGCGAATTAGGGCAGGACTCTGCTCTTATTGATGTAGCAGAATTCTTTCATCCAAGCGATGGTGTTGTCTGGCGCTTCTATAACGACCAGCTTCGGCAGTTTCTCGTGCCCTCTGGCAGAACCTGGCGAGCCAAAACATGGCAGGGACGTGGAATCAGGTTTTCTGATTCTTTCTTTTCGTCCATGAAACGAATCAGGCGTATTTCTGATAGTTTGTTTCCAAGGGGAAGTATTGATCCCAAGGCCGCATTCGAGCTGTATCCTATTCCAACATCAGGGCTTAGTGAAACAATGTTATCTGTGGACGGACAGAGATATCGCTACCGTATGGGGCCGCAGGCATACAAGAAGTTTACATGGCCTGGCGAAGCTGTATCGGCCGGAGCAAAGGTATCGATTACTGATGAAAGAAGCGGTCTGAGAGAGGAAAAATCATTTGAAGGCCGGTGGGGATTTTTCAGACTGCTGGATGCCGGAAAAGTAGCGGCTAAAAGCTCTACAGTCTATCGGCTGGAATGGATTTTCAATACTGCACGCGGCAGGTATTCGGCAAAATTTAATCTAAAAGCCTCCAGCTATAAAAACCCATTTGTACGGGGTCTTTTCGATAACTTCAAGTGTCCAAAGAGAATCAGTCCATAACAAGAAGGGGCTGAGGAGTCAGGTTTGATTTTATGTTTTTTTTAGCCACAGAGCGCACAGAGTTCACAGAGCAGTATTTTTCAAAAAATATCTGTGTGCTCTGTGGCCGATAAGGGGGCCTGGGTAAGAAGTAATGAATGTTGGATGTTTTGGGAAACTACCTATATATGCAGATTTTATTCGCTATAATGCTGGTGCCGGAGAGGTTAGAATACTCGACCAGTGGTTTCAGGAGGGAATTCATTGGTCCAAGCTAAAACTGAGCCTAAAATGGCAGGAAGGCTATGCCGCAATGCAGCCCTATTGTTTTTTTCTCACAGAGCCTGATTCGAAGTCTGGCCTTTTGGGAATTTTTGTTCCCAGCATGGACGCTAGCGGACGGCTGTTTCCATTTTCAATTTTCACAATGCTACAATCGGATGATATCCCTTCTAACTTGATGTTCTTGCCGGTCCGGTACCGTAGGTTTCTCGGTCAGGCACAAAAGCTGGCACTGGAGGGATGGAAGGGAATGGATGTCAAGGCCCTGACCGAAGAGGTTGAACGCTTGGGGAACCTGTCTTTTCCAGAACAAACCGAAACTGAATCAGAATACTTAAAATTCAGAGATTTGCTTCCTTCCGAAAAATTCTGGAACAGTACGCATGACAGACATGGAAAACCGGCTGATAGACATGCGCTGATACAAGGACTGGCTGACGTGCTCGTGCCCTTGCGTAATAGCAAATCCGGGTTGAATTATGGGATAGCTCTGCCACTGCCTTATGAACCGGAATTGAAAAAAAATGGGATAAGCTTGTGGCTTGATGCAGTTTTTAACCTGTTATGTAGTAGTAGTAGTAATAATAGTACTTGGAAGAAATCTTATTCATTTTTTTGGAGCTTGGAAGAAAACTCTAACCACGGCATTCTGTTTCTTTTTTTAAGCTCTCCTTTGCCTAAGAGTTTTTCGGCATTTATGTATCCGGATTTGGATGAAGATACCATATATGACTTGGGGAAGCTGAAACAGAGTATGATCGACAAGTTACAGGGCAAGATACAGGAAACAATGAAGGAAATTCTCGAAAATCCTGGTTCATCAATGACAGATGTAATTAACGGATTAAAAAAGAGTTGGGCGTAAAAAAGAGAACGTTTTTAAACTTTTAATATTAAAAATTTAATTTAAAGGAGAAAATTATGGGTAAAGCCACAGCACGACATATTTTAGTTGAAACAGAGGAAGGGTGTGAAGACATCAAACAACAGATCGAAAACGGAGCTGATTTTGCCGACGTAGCTAAGGAACATTCCAAGTGCCCATCAGGACAACAGGGAGGAAATCTGGGAGAATTTAGCCCCGGGCAAATGGTCAAGGAATTTGACCAGGTTGTCTTTAGCGAAGAAGTCGGTAAGGTTCACGGTCCAATTAAGACGCAGTTTGGGTTTCACCTTATCGAAATTACAAGCCGAAGCGAATGAATAATTACACAGGGGACATTTGCAACATCCTCTAATTTTGCTGATTTTGTTAAAGGTCGAGGGATTCGAAAGTCAAATACCGGGCGATCAGATCCTGAGACCTTTAACAAGATTACCGAAGTTCTCTAGAATCTTAAGTCCAAGCACCTGGCTCTTTTCCGGGTGAAACTGGGTGGCAAATATATTGTCCTGCCAGATCATAGAAGTGAATTTTAGACCATAGTCCGAAATGCCTGAAACTATATTTTCATCATCAGGGACTACATAGTAGGAGTGAACAAAATAAAAATGTGAATCATTAGGTATGCCGGACATAATGGGCGGTTTCTTTAAATATGAAACCGAGTTCCAGCCCATATGCGGAACCTTGAGTCCGCGGGAGGAAAAATCGGAAGGAAAACTCACAACCCTACCCTTAAAAAGGTCAAGACCTTCTGATGCTCCGAATTCCTCTGAGATTGAAAAAAGAATCTGCAAGCCAAGACATATGCCAAGATAAGGCTTGCCCGATTGTATGGCCTCAATTATAACACCGCTTAGTTGCAGGCGATCCAGGTTTGCACGGCAGTCACGAAAGGCACCGACTCCAGGCACTACCAGTGCATCAGCCCGGCGTATCTCTTCAGGATCTGATGTTACCTTAATATCAGAATGCCCGGCGTGCAAAAAACCCTTCTCGACGCTTCTTAGGTTCCCCATGCCATAATCAACTATTGCTATCATATTTTTAATGATTAATATATATTTCTTCTTTTAAACTATCAGAAGAGTCAAGTAGGATTTAATAACACTAGTCCTGACAAATAAGTAATCCTGCTATGTTAACCTTTTTATTGAAATAATTGAAAACCATGGACAAACAACCCATTGCGCTTATATCGGCGGTTCCCTTCGAATCCGCAATTCTTGAAAAAAATTTTGAAAAAAATCTTGAAAAATTTTTTGAAAAAGATTTTGAAAAAGATATATCGAAAGAAAGTGAAAGAAAAGCTGATAAAAAGACTGCTAAAAAGACTGCCAATAAACTCCGCTCTAAAAAAAATCCGCTGGATATTCGCAGGGGACGGCTTGATCAGCTACAGCTTGTAATTACGAATTCCGGAGTAGGCAAGGTAAACGCGGCAATAGCAACAACGCTGCTGGCCCGGGAATACAGTCCTTCTCTTGTGATCTCCTTTGGAGTTGGCGGGGCCTATCCAGGCTCGAAACTTCAGC
>CAYWZR010000153.1:3843-5829 GCA_964462885.1 uncultured Nitrospirota bacterium | reverse complement strand
AAGGCTTTCAGCCGTGATGCAGGGCAAAACCAATAACTTTGATGCGGATCCTTTCCGACCTATAATCGAGTCGGTAGAAGCTCTTTGCGGCAAGGCCTATGGAGCCAATAACGACAATGACGTTTCACTCCGGGTGATAGCCGATCACATCCGTTCCTTAACTTTCCTGCTTGCTGACGGTCTTTTGCCATCAAACGATGGCCGCGGATATGTAATGAGACGCATTCTCCGGCGGGCAGCAAGACACGGAAAAATGCTTGGACTCGACGAACCGTTTCTGTACCGGCTTGCAGGTGATGTTATAAAACTTATGGGGGACAGCTACCCGGAACTCGCCGAATCACCAGACATAATCACAAAAATCTTAAAGATGGAGGAAGAACGGTTTTCCAACACACTGAAACACGGGCTGTCGATTCTTGATGAACTTATAGATAAAAGCCTAAAAAGCGGCAGTGAGACTCTTTTAGGAAAAGACCTTTTCAGGCTTTATGACACCTACGGTTTCCCACTGGATCTTGCCGAAGATATTGCACTTGAGGCCGGGCTTAGGCTCGACCACGAGGGATTTAACCGGGAGATGAATGATCAAAAAATCCGGGCAAGGGCTTCCTGGACCGGAGCCGATGAGGCTATTGCTCCTGTCTACCGTGAACTTTCAAAGGAAATCCCGGAGACTAAATTCTTTGGCTACGAGAAACCACTTGACATAGAAGCCAAAGTACTTGCAATCGTAAAAGGCGGCAAGCGTGTAACTGAGATCGGACAGGGAGATACAGCAGAGGTATTTCTGGACCGGACCACATTTTACGGCGAATCAGGCGGACAGGTGGGAGATACCGGATTAATCAAAGCCGATGGGCTTCTGGTTCGTGTTCTGGACACAAAAAAGCCGCTGCCTAATCTCTATGCACATCATGTAAAGGTAGAGGTGGAGATAAAAAAGCTCTCGGAGGGAATGCCTGTAACTGTCTATGTGGATGCGGAGAATCGAGCCTCCATAATGCGGAATCACACTGCCACCCATTTGCTGCAAGCAGCTTTAAGAGAGGTCCTTGGAGAGCATGTTAAACAGGCAGGCTCTTTTGTTGCCCCTGAAAAACTACGTTTCGACTTTACCCATTTTTCCCAGTTAAGCCATTATGAGATAGAACAGGTTGAGGATTGGGTAAATGACAGAGTACTCGAAAACTTGCTGGTGAGTAAGGAGAAAATGTCGATCAAAGACGCTATGACAGCCGGAGCAATGGCTCTGTTTGGTGAAAAATACGGCGATCGAGTACGTGTAATATCAGTAGTTAAAAGGGCTGGAGAAAAAATTGAAAAAAAATCCTCGGAGCTTTGCGGCGGCACACACGTAGGAACAACAGGAGAAATCGGCTTGTTTAAAATTATTTCCGATTCGAGTGTGGCTTCAGGTGTGAGAAGAATAGAGGCTATAACAGGCCGCCATTTTCTTCGATACGTAAGAAAGAACGAAGCAGAAATTCAGACTGTAGCAGAGCTGCTTAAAGCAAAAGAAAATCCGACTAAGCGGCTTAAAAAACTAATTGAAGACGTTCGAGCCAAGGACAGAGAACTGGAAGCTCTTAAGGCCCACACCTCGGTTTCAAAAGCTGACAGCTTGATGCAAGGTTTAAGAGAGATAAGTGGAATCAAAACACTTGCCGGTTTTGTGGAAGGGGTAGAGCCCAAAGAACTTCGAGGCCTGGTTGACTCTATAAGAGATAAAATCAAAAGTGGTGCTGTGCTGCTGGCTTCTGTTAGCGGCGGGCAGGCAGCCCTTGTATGCATGGTAACCAAAGACCTTGCCGGGAAAAAACTCCATGCCGGCAATATATTAAAGAATGTAGCCGCGCGTGTAGGAGCCAGGGGGGGGGGGAGACCAGATATGGCCCAAGGTGGTCTTAAGGATGTTTCCAAGGTTCAGGAGGCGCTAGAAGTATTTTATGAGATTGTCGAAAAAGAGCTTTAGTAATTGGGGCA